>WFQP01000018.1 GCA_015487015.1 Thiomicrorhabdus sp. | reverse complement strand
TATGGCAAGCAATGGAAGAGAGCCTGCCCTTTTTAGCGAAACAGCTGGGGGGAGAAAAAGGCGTTTACAAAATGGCGCAACTGGTCACAGAATAAAGCACTCTAAAAATTAACGTACTCGTTGCAACCAAAGCATCGCAATACTGAGTAATAATAGCGCAGGCAAAAAAGCCCCCATCACGACTGGCCAATGGTACACCACCGTTAAATTACCCACCAGCTGGTTTAAGAGGTGAAAACCCATGCCGAGTAATACGCCTAAAAAGACCCGTTGCCCCATGCTAACTTGACGAATGGAACCAAAGATTAACGGAAATACTATCGCAATCATGGCAAAGACCACCAGTGGCATCGCCACTTTTCTCCAAAATTCCAGCTGATACGCACCTGTTTCTAAATCATTGGCTTGTAAAAATTGAATGTGTTGATACAAATTCCACGCACTTAAATACCGCGTTTCAATCCCTAAATTTTGCAACGCTTCTGGTGTCAACGGAAAAGAGATGTGCTGCAACGCCTTTGATTCTTCAAGCAATACCGAAAGCTTAGGTCGTAACATGACCTCATCGTCCCCCTCTTTAGCGGGGGTAAACTCTAACGTTTGCGTGACCGAATATTGAAACTGCCACTGACCCTGCTGATAGTGTCCCTCTTGAATCACAGCAAGGCTTTTCAACCCCACTGCTTCCAACTCATACACCGTAATGTCTCTTAACTCCGTGGTGGACAGTACCTGCTTTACGTGAATATAACGATTGGCCTCTTTAATCCAAAAACCACTGCCAGATCCCACAGAAAAGCTCTGGTTCAACGCTTCGGCACGTAGTTTTTTAGCATACGCCTCACTCGCAGGTGCAACCCATTCGCCCACCATTGCAATCACAAGCCACATCATTAGTGCGGTTTTCAATACCGCCCATAAAATGCGTTTAATCGACCAGCCCGTTACTCTTAAAACCGTTAATTCCGATTGATTGGCTAAACTGCCCAGTCCCATCAAGGTTCCAATCAGCAGTACAATTGGAAAAATTTCATAACTGTAAACAGGGAGTTTTAACAGGGTATAAAGTGTTCCTTTTGCCAAGGTATAGGTTTCGGTCAGCTTAGAGACTTGATTCATAAATTCAAAAAAACCAAAGATGACCAATAACACGATCATCACCAACAAAGTATAGCTCACGACAACACGCGCTAAATAACGTTCAATACGGTTCATGATTCACTTCCTTGCTGAGCAGAGTGACCTTTTAAATTTCCCCCCCCCCTATTTTTCCTAAGGAGAAAGCGAGTAAACACTCTTTTCACATCCAGCAGCGCAAACACGAGAAAAATCAATGGAATCGGCCAAAGCCCAATGTAATTCGACCAAGTCCCATCTGCAATGCCATCCCGACCGACTACTAAAAATTGGTTGTAGACGATATACAGCACCAAAGCCAAAAAAATCTTAGCAAAACGCCCTTCTCTAGGCCCTGTCTTACTCATTTTTAAGCCAATCAGCCCCAGCACCAACACCCCAAAAGGAGTCACTAAGCGCCACTGCAATAACGCTTGGTGCTGTAAATCATCACTGCCCCAAAGCTCAGACGTTTTTACCTCATACTTTGCTGGACGCGTAGGCTGAGCACTCAGTTCTGGAATCAATAACTCCATTCGTTCAAACTTCTGAACCACCACCGTACCATCCATCTCTTGATAGCGGTGCATGCCTTGATAGGTTACTCCCAATTCCAGCACCAAAATGAGTCTGTCATCAATCCACTCAAAGCGTCCTTCGGGTGCGGTTAAAATTTGATCGAAATCCGCAGATAAACGCTGTATCCATATATTTTCTAACTCACCGGATTCTGAAATAGACTTGGTGTAAAACACTCCTTGATTATTCGGCAATACATTAAAGCGTCCCGCCACTAAACCCGAGACAGGTGTTGCCGTTTGGGCTTCGGTCACCAAAGTTCGCTCGGCATGGTAGCTCCACGGAGTAACCACCAAAGAGATCCAAGCGGTTAACAGTACAATCGGCAATAAAAAAACAATCATCACCTTTTGAAAGTAGTTAGGCGAGATACCACAGCTGGTCATGACCACCATCTCTTGATCTTGATACAAGCGCCCCATCGCCAGCATTACACTCAATAGAGCCACCAGTGGCAAAATGACTTCCAGTGCGGGGGGGATTTTAAGCAACAATACTTGAAAGACAACTGAAGCTGGAATTTTACCCTCAACCGCCATTGCCAATAATTGCGTCGCCTCTGAGCCAAACGTAATTAACAGCAACACCGTGAGCACCGCCAAAAAGGTTTTAAGCAGCTCTTTTAAAAGGTATTTATCGAGAATTCGCAAAAAGCACTCCAGTCACGTTAAAATAACGACCATACAGATGGTTCAAACATTGAACAAGTCATTATAACAAAACATACAGAGACCTTTGTACGAGTGGTGCGCGAACCATTTTTATTCAAGCCGCACCGCCTACAGAGTATTTCAATAAAGGCTAAAAATGAAACACATTCAATTTACTTTCAATACCAAACTCAGCACCATTGACACCCTAATTTTACCGGTCAATGATCAAGGTGTACTTAGTGATGCGCTTCCAAAACTGCCACAGCACGATGCTTTAACGCAACTGGTTGCACAACTGCATGAATCGGATGATTTTTCAGGTAAAACGGGCACGACCCTACTGCTTATTCAACCCAGTGGCATTGAGATCGCACGTGTTTTATTAGTCGGCATGGGTGAAGCTGATAAGCTCACCCCCAAAAGCTATTTAAGTGCTTTAAAAGCGGCTGCTAAAACCTTAGAACACTCAGGTGCCATGCATGTAGCCAATACTCTAATTTTTTCCCCCCCTCCTGCACACTCTATTGAGTGGGCAACGTACCATAACAGCCAACTATTTCAGCACAGTGAGTACGACTACAGCCATGAAAGCCGTGGCGAACACACGCCTAAAGCGTCCAAACTGGCACAAATTATCTACCCTTGCGACCCTCAAAGAGCCGCTGTTCAACAGGGACAAGCCACTGCATTTGGTATGGCACTGACTCAAGACCTTGCCAATATGCCCAGTAATTTTTGTACCCCAAGCTTTCTAGCAGAAACCGCCGTTGAGCTGGGAGAGCAGTACGGCTATGACGTGACTATTTTAGAGCGAGAAGAGATGATTGAAATGGGCATGGGGTCCTTTATGGCCGTGGCACAAGGTGGCGATACGCCACCGAAGATGATCTGCCTCTCCTATACAGGGGGGGAAAAAAATCAAGCCCCTATCGCTCTAGTGGGCAAAGGGGTCACCTTTGATACGGGTGGTATCTCTCTAAAACCTGGCGCGGCAATGGATGAGATGAAATACGACATGGGTGGAGCAGCCACCGTATTAGGAGTGTTTAAAGCACTCGGTGAACTTAAACCCAATATTAACGTGGTCGGAGTCATTCCTGCCACCGAAAACATGCCTTCTGGCAATGCAATTAAACCGGGGGATGTGGTAACCTCTCTGTCAGGACAAACCATTGAAGTATTAAACACCGATGCCGAAGGCCGCCTGATTTTATGTGATGCGCTCACCTACACTCAACAAACTTACCAGCCCAGTAAAATCATTGATATGGCGACCCTAACTGGCGCATGTATCATTGCCCTTGGCCACCATGTATCAGCTATTTTAGGCAACAATCAACCATTGATTGATACGCTTATTCAAGCGGGTGAATCCACCTACGATCGCTTTTGGCAACTGCCTTTAGGAGATGAGTGGGACGAACAACTTAAGTCTAACTTTGCAGATATGGCCAATATTGGTGGCCGTGCGGGGGGAACGATTACCGCGGCTCAATTTTTAGCACGCTTTACCAAAGAGATCGATTGGGCACATTTAGATATTGCTGGAACAGCATGGGTAAGTGGTAAAGACAAAGGAGCAACAGGACGACCTGTTGCCTCGCTTGTACAGTACTTAGTCAACGAAGTAAAAGCATAAAATCGTGAATCCTCCCGAAGATAAGCACCGCAAAGACGTGCTGTTTTATGTACTAAACAGCACCGACCCTCAGAGTCGTGAACAGTTTTTAAGTAAATTGCTTAAAAAAATTTGGAGTGAAAAGCGATACTGTGACGTTCGTTTTGAAAAAGAGCAAGAGGCACAGCGTTATGACTTAACGCTGTGGAACATTCAACCTCAAAGCTTTATTCCACACGGAGTGTTTAAGGAGGAATCCGCCCCTATTCAACTGTATGGAGAAGAAATTTTAACCCCCTGCCACGATGTACTCATCAATATACATCCAGAGTTTCCTAGCCAATTTACAAGCTATCAACGTACCATTGAGTTACTCGATCAATCCGACTACCTCATTCAAATGGGCCGAGAACGTTGGAAGCTTTATCAAGCACAAGGCATTAAGCCTACCGTTCATAAAATAGGTTTTTAAATTCCCCCCTTCTTGTCAGGGGGGGGGATTTTTAGGCTGGCTCTAATGCGTTTTCTTCTTTACGCTTTTTAATCGCTCTACGAATCAACGCAATAAAGATACCAAGCATAATACCTAATACACCTGCCACCGCTAATATAAGCGATTTTTTAGGTTTTACTTTCTCAGCAAACATCGCCTCTTGGTCAATTTGAACCACACCAAACAGAGCAGGTTCAACCTTAAGCGATTTCAACAATTGCAACTGCTCTTGCCAACCTCTTAAATGTTTAATAAAGGCATCATCATTTTTACGTTGCTCCAATACATGCTTTTCAGCTTCTAATAAATCGGAACCTAATAAGTACAACGCAACTCTTTCACTTTGCCCACTTTCATTCAGATTATGAATATTTAAAGACGTGCCAGCAGAAAGTGGTTTCTTTAAATTTAACTGCTTGGTAATGGTGATGGCTTCGCTCAGTTGCGCAATGCGATCCAAACGACGGTCTTTTTCAACCTGTCTTGCCCCTGAAATTTTTTGCTGAATCAAGCGAATACGCGCCTCTTTTTCAGCGATTATTTTTGAAGTCATTTCCCTAATCGTGCGTTGCTTTGCCTTAAATACTAATTCATTTAAAACCTCAGACACCTTGGCGTCGCCTAATGCTAAAGAAAGCTGTGCAATCACGCCTAATTTTTCGTCCTTTTTATCCACCGAAACGACCGAAAATGCGTTAATAAATTGTTCAAAAGCTTTTTGTTTTGCTTTCAACTGTTCCGTTCCAGTTAAGGCTTGAATGTTTGGAGCATAAATTTCGTCTAAACCGTATTGATCAAAAACTTCTTTTAGAACTCTGCGAGACGTAAGCAGCGCTTCAAAAGACTGAAAGACGGAATCCACCGAATTAAAAGCACTATTGATAATATTCTCACTCTCTCTAGCCCCTAACACTTCTGCCAAGACATTCATTGGAATCACATCAGCAGCATCTGGTGGCAGTAAATAAGTTTTTGCTTGATAAACAGGTGTTACCGTAAACACATAAATGGTCGCGGCCAGCACCACTACTAAAAACGAGTATAAAACTGTTAATTTTTCTTGAACCAATCCCTCCCACAGTTCAAATAAATCAATTTCATCTTCAGAGGCCTGCGTACCTTGCTTTTGATCCATTTCTAATACTCCAATCACTTTGCTTAGCTTTACTAAATGGCAAAATTTTAAAAACAAGCATTATACCGAATCTCACTAATAAATTTACGATACCAACGGTTTTTATATTTCAAACTTTAGGTTCTATTTAATTCAGAGGTTCTCTATAATGACAAACTCATGCAGTCTGTCGAGGAAACCAAATGGAAATTACCCAGTTACTAGAGTTCAGTGTTCAGCAAGGCGCCTCCGATTTACATCTCTCCTCTGGACAACCGCCTATTATTCGAATTCATGGCGATATTCAACGCATTGAGGCCCCTATATTTGATGCCGAAGAACTGCAATCCATGATTTATGATGTGATGAATGATGAACAACGTCGCCAATTTGAATCTAATTTAGAAGCCGATTTTTCATTTGAACTACCCAAAATAGCTCGATTTCGTGCCAATATATTTCAACAAAACCGTGGGATTTCTGCTGTCTTCAGAACGATTCCCAGTAAAGTCCTTACCTTAGAGGACTTAGAAGCACCCGAAATTTTTAAAGCCATTTCAGATCTTCATCGTGGATTGGTCTTAGTCACAGGGCCAACTGGATCAGGTAAGTCCACCACTCTGGCGGCTATGGTGGATCATGTTAATAAAACGTCTGCAGGGCATATTTTAACAATTGAAGACCCTATTGAATTTGTACACCAGCCTATTCGTTGCCTCATAAACCAACGAGAAGTACATCGAGATACCCAAAGCTTTACCAATGCCTTACGCTCTGCGCTTCGTGAAGATCCCGATGTAATTTTAGTTGGGGAGTTACGTGATTTAGAGACTATTCGTCTCGCTCTGACAGCGGCTGAAACAGGACACTTGGTCTTTGGTACGTTGCACACCAGTTCAGCGGCTAAAACTATTGACCGTATTATTGATGTCTTTCCTGCTGAGGAGAAAGAGATGGTGCGCTCAATGCTCTCTGAATCCTTGCAAGCCGTTATCTCCCAAGCATTACTTAAGAAAAACTCAGGCGGTCGTATTGCCGTGCATGAGATCATGCTAGCCAATTCAGCCATTCGTAACTTGATTCGTGAAGCCAAAGTTGCTCAAATGTATTCGGTCATTCAAACCTCAACCCAAGCGGGCATGCAAACCTTAGATCAAAACTTGCAATTATTAGTTTCCAAAGGGCATATAAGCAAAGAAGATGCGCGTGCAAAAGCTGTTAACAAAAAAACATTTGATTAGAGGGGGGGGATAAAAAAATGAATCAACCAAGTGAACAAAACTACTCCGATCTGCAAAAAATGCTTATTCATTTTACGCAACAAGGGGGCTCTGATCTATTTATTACCGCAGGCCGCCCTGCCACAATGAAACTCAACAGCCGTCTAATCAACCTCACCGAAGACCGTATTATGCCGCCTTTGGCCATTCAGCTCTGCAAAGAGCTGATGAATGAAGAACAACAGACAACCTTTCAAGAAACACACGAGTGTAATTTTGCCTTTCATATTGCAGGCATTGCCCGTTACCGTGCCAATGTATTTATGCAGCGCGGCACACCTGGCATGGTGATTCGTGCGGTACAAACCGAGATTCCTAACTTTGATAGCCTAAAACTCCCCTCCATTTTAAAAGAACTGATTATGGAAAAAAATGGGCTGATCTTAATCGTTGGGGGAACCGGCTCTGGTAAATCAACCAGCTTGGCCAGTTTAGTCGATTACCGTAACCGTGAAAGTGAAGGGCATATTATTACCATTGAAGACCCGATTGAGTTTGTTCACTCACACAAACGCAGTATTGTGACTCAACGAGAAGTGGGCGTAGATACAGACACTTATGATACGGCTTTAAAAAATACGCTACGACAAGCACCTAATGTTATTTTGATTGGAGAAATTCGAGCCAAAGAGACAATGGAACACGCCATTGCCTTTGCCGAAACGGGGCATTTATGTCTATCTACCTTACACTCCAATAATACCAACCAAACACTGGACCGTATCATTAACTTCTTTCCCGCCGATCAACATGCGCATATTTTAATGGATCTCTCGCTTAATTTAAGAGCCATTGTCTCCCAGCGTCTTATTCCTAAAATAGGAGGCGGGCTCATTGCTGCTGTTGAAGTATTAATCAACACCCCTAGAATCAGCGAGCTGATTCTAAAAGGAAAAGTCAGTGAAATTAAGCAGTTAATGCAAAACTCACAAGCCCTAGGTATGCAAACCTTTGATCAATCGCTCTTTAAGTTATACGAAGACGAAATCATCACCTACGAAGATGCATTACGCGGTGCAGACTCCGCCAATGATTTACGCTTAAACATTAAGCTCAACAGTAAACGCCCTATTCCCAGTGAAACGGCCAATGGCCTGATTGCTGAAGAGACACAATTTCAACTCAAAACAGATCCTAACAAGTCTGAAAATTAACGATAATCACCATGCTAAAAAAGATAAAACCATTCAAAAATTTACTGTTACTTGCCTTATTGCTTACTGGATCACACAACGCACTTGCTAATAATAAAGCGATTGATCATAAAGATGCCTACGCTCCATCCAGCGAAGTCAAAGCATTTTGCAAAGACTTGTCTAACAAGTTACGCACAGTAAAATACCAAGGTTGCTTAGACCTTGAGTTACAAACGGCCACCTCTCAGAGTGTCGAAGGGCGCCCTCTTACTTACCGAGAGTACATTCCCGAAACGATTGCCTCCGTACCCAAGCGCCCCAAAGGGCGTATTCTCTTTTTAAGCGGTATTCATGGCGATGAGTACTCCAGCATCAGCATCACCTACCTCTGGATGCTCGCCATGCAAAAACATCCTGAAAGCACTGGACAGCATTGGCTATTTTTACCTTTAACCAATCCTGATGGCCTTTTTGGCAAAAAGCCTTCCACGCGAATGAATGCTCGGGGTGTTGACCTCAATCGTAATTTTCCCTCCCCCGACTGGGAACAACTTGCTTTACCGTACTGGAGTCACTTTTATCGCAAAAATAAACGTCGTTACCCTGGACCCACCCCCGCATCAGAACCCGAAACCCAGTGGATGGTTGAAACCATTGAACGTTTCAAACCCGATGCCATTATCTCGGTACACGCCCCCTACGGCTTGATTGATTATGATGGTCCTGAGCATGCCACTCCCGATAATATTGGCAGTTTAAAACATAAAGAACTTGGGACTTATCCTGGATCACTGGGGCGCTATGCGGGTGAATACTTGAATATTCCAGTGTTAACCTTAGAGTTGCATGCGGCTGGCACAATGCCTACTGAGAAAGAGATTTTTAATATCTGGCAAGATATTGAGAAATGGGCGGAGCTTAAGTTAAAACGAAAAGAGGTTGATTTTTAACCCACACCCTTTATCAAGAGTGAGGGGTGAACACAGAGTGGGTTAAGCTTTTGTATCAAAGTCTTTATCAGATTGCGATTCAATCACCATCTTCCAATCCCCATTATCTCCACGCTGCCAGTATTGGTGTACCCACTGGTTTTCTAGATCCGTTGGAAAAGTCACATACAAGAGGTCTTTCTCTTCAGGATAGCGGTAGACACTCACCCTGTCCCAATCCACACTTACATAATGACTGTTCAACCAGTTCTTAACTTCTAAAAGCACCAAATCATTGGAGGACTGATTCATCGAATCATCCGCGTCCGCAAGCTCACCCAAGCTGTCTACAATCAAGAACGGTGTTTCAAATGGCAAACGATACATCGCCAACAATTTTTCCATCGCTTTATTGTTTAATACTACACAGCCTCTACTGGCGTTAGGGTCTCTAATATAGGTATCTCTCGGTGTGCCATGCAGCCAAATACCGCTGCCTGTTCGACCCTTTTTTAAATCCCAGTCATTGGGATAATTGATCGGTAACGCACCAATGCCATACAGTTCAGAGACTTCTGAGTCTGGCAATAATTCAACAATATGATAAACCCCTAATGGCGTGCCTCGATCCCCCTCTCTTTTCTTTCCTGCACCCGCACGTCCCATGGAGATATAATAATTTGCGACCTGCTGCATTTTTTCCTGCTCATCTCGTTCATAGATATACAAACGGTTCTCTGATAGGTCAGCTAGAACAAAATTAGGTTGTTCACCCATCTTAAGTACATAACGCTCAAACGCACGGTTGTTAGGAAATTCTGATTGAGAAAACTGCCAACGCACCAACGCTTCATTTTGTAAACGACCCACTGTTCTTGGGTTTTTTGTGTGTATATTATCTAACAAGGCTCTTTGCCCAGACTTAAGCGCCAATAAGTCCGCCTTAAGCAACTGCGCCAACTTATAGTTTGGATACCGCTCCGTTAGATCATTAAACTCATCCAGTGCTCGGTCAACCGAAAGGGTCTGAATTGACTTTAACCCTGAGAGCAGTTGTTTTTCAGCCAATAAAACATCATCCGCCACGCTTGCAAACGACAATGAACTTGCCAATACACATGTTAATAGGGGGGGGAGAAATTTTTTAACTTTTTTCACTGGCCACCACCTCTTGCACAATTTTCCACTGAGAGCCATCTAACTGCCACAAAACCACTTTATAC
>WFQP01000017.1 GCA_015487015.1 Thiomicrorhabdus sp. | reverse complement strand
TAGGTCAACTCCAAGCAGGAGAGGTGATTGCATACCCAACAGAAGCGGTATATGGGTTGGGGTGTGATCCATTTAATTTACAAGCCGTTGAAAAGTTATTTCAAGTGAAGCAACGTCCTTTTGAAAAAGGGGTTATTTTGGTGGCGGCTTCAGTAGAGCAGATTGTGCCTTATGTTGAGTTGTTAAATACGGAGTGGGAGGACAAAGTTCTACAAACTTGGCCAGGGCCTGTTACTTGGGTGCTGCCAGCAAAAGAGTCTGTTCCTGAGTGGGTAACGGGGGGGCGAAAAACGGTTGCCATTAGGGTATCGGATCATCCTGTGGTTCAGGCATTGTGTTTGGCTTATGGTCAACCGATGGTATCAACCAGCGCTAATATTACATCTGAGCCACCGGCGATGTCTTGTTTGGAGGTTGAGACTTTTTTTAAAGAAAAGGTCTCCTGTGTTGGAGGGCAATTGGGGGATTTAGATAAACCGACCCAAATTAGAGAGGCGAAAACAGGCCGTATATTGCGTTGAGTTTTTATTGAGTTCTAATGGCTTTTTCAAACAGTGGTTTTACGCGTTTTGCATATTTATTTAAATCTTTAATGCGATTTTTATGTGATGGGTGAGTGCTTAACATTTGAGGTGGACTTCCCCCTTTTGATTGCGCGGCCATTTTTTTCCAGACATTGACGGCCGCATAGGGGTTGTAGCCTGCACGAGCAGCCAGTTCGACTCCGATTCGATCCGATTCTATTTCATGGGTGCGGCTATTAGGCAGAGTTAGTGTTACTTGCAGTGCCATTGCGGTGGCATCTAATGCAGGGCCTTTTACTCCAGTAAAGATACTTAATGCGGATAGCCCAACTTGAGTTAAGGTTTGGCGAGAGGCGCGTTCTCGACCATGCTCTCTTAATACATGCGCAATTTCATGCCCCATAATGGCGGCAATTTCAGCGTCAGTTAGGTTTAGTTTTTCGATGATTCCAGTATAAAAAGCAATTTTTCCTCCGGGCATCGCCCATGCATTGAGTTGGTCGGACTTAATCACATTGACCTCCCAAGCCCATTTAGGTGCATCCTTTCTAAAAACAGCGGTTTGTGGAATGATGCGATTGGCGATGCGCCTAACCCGTTTAACGATGTGGCTGTTAGAGTCCATGAGTGTGTGAGTTTTTTGTGCTTCTTTTAATACGGCACTATAGGCTTGTTTTCCACCTTCATTCATTTGAGCTGGCGAAATGAGGAGCAGTTGTTCTCTTTCAACTCCAACCGTCCCTTTTTGGGTTGTTTTTGTTAGACATCCTGTTAAAGAGATGAGTAAGAGCGCAATGATAAAGGTTGATATTTTTTTCATTTTATTGGAGGTCATATCTTGAATAAATAGGGTTTTAGGATACTCTATTTTAGAGGTTTTTCTACAAAATTGGATAATTTACACAAAATCGTAATGTGATTTTGTAGCAAGACCTTTCATATTTTTTTATACTGGTGCAGCTTTATTTTAGTCGCCAGCGATTTGGGTGAGCAAAATACGTAATGTTTTTTTATTAAAGGAATAGACGATGAGTGATGCAAAAAAAGTGACTATTTTTATGATCGGTTTGGGTCGTATTGGTGGGCGATTTTATGAAAAATTTACTGCGATGAACCAAGATAAGGTGGAAGTTATAGCCATCTCCGAACCTAATATGGGCAATGCATTAATTGATGATGCTCTAGGCAGAGGGATTCCAAACTACCCACAGTATGAAGAGGCACTTAAGGAGTTTGGAGAGGGTATCGATATTATTATGGATACCTCTAATCGCACGGAAATTAAATTAGCATTACGTAAGATTTTGCAAGAGACCGATAACCGACATACGGTTATTTTACCTATGGTGGTGGATTATTTAATGTGGTATTTAATGGACGATAAAGAGATGCCACAGTCCCATCATAAAGATATTGGCTATTAATTTTATTTGGGTCTTAGAACTAATTTAATTATTTTTTAAGACCCCCTTCTATTTCTTAACATATTGACTTTTCTAAGCGTTAATTTCTTCACCGTTATAATTCCCTTATCTTTTGTATATATACGTTATAAACCTCGGCAAAATCTTGATTTGGGTATACTGTGCAGCAAGTATATTAAGTGGAAAAAATGATGTCTAAAAAAATGAGTATGACGACCAAAATAATGGTCTATATGGGGTTTGGCTTAGTAGTAGGGAGCATGATTAATGCATTTGCCAGCGAGATTGCTTTTGTTCAGGACTATTTAGTAAATGGGCTGTTTCATGTGGTTGGTGCATTATTCATTAATGCATTAAAAATGTTGGTCGTACCTTTAGTTACTTTCTCTCTTATTTGTGGAATTTGTGGGATTGGCGATGTAGGGATGTTAGGCCGAGTTGGGGTGAAAGCATTTTTACTCTTTATGTTAACCACCGCGTTGGCGATTACGTTGGCGATTACGGTTGCTGTTGTGGTTGGGCCTGGTGAAGGGTTTGATATGACACAGGCGGCAGAGAGTACGTTTGTAGCGCAACCTGCACCACCATTGACTCAAGTCTTTATTGACCTGATTCCGAGCAATCCAGTGGCCGCTTATGCCGAAGGGAATATGCTGCAAATTATCTTTTTTACGATTTTGTTTGCCGTGTGTGTCTTAATGATTGGTGAACGAGGTAAGCCCATTGCAGAAGGGGCAGCACGTTTAAATGAAGTGATGATGCAGGTTGTAAATGTGGTAATGCTGGCAGCACCAATTGGTATTTTTGCTTTGATTGCTAAAACCTTTTCAGAGCAAGGTTTGGGTATGATTTTACCTATGATGAGTTATTTTGGTGTGGTAGCAACGGTCTTGTTGTTGCATGCAACGGGCACATTGATGATTTTGCTTAAAGTACTGGGTAAGGTTAATCCAATGATTTTCTTGAAAAAAATGCGTTCAGTACAGTTGTTTGCATTCAGTACATCCAGCTCTAATGCAACAATTCCAATTACCTTGCGTACGGCTGAAAAACGACTGGGAGTGGATGGCTCAACCGCTTCATTTGTCGTGCCATTTGGTGCGACCATCAATATGGATGGTACAGCGATTATGCAAGGTGTTGCCACCGTTTTTATTGCCAATGTTTATGGCATTGATCTAGGGCTGTCAGGGTATTTAATGGTGATTGGTATGGCGGTTTTAGCTTCCATTGGAACAGCAGGGGTTCCTGGTGTTGGCTTAATTATGTTGGCAATGGTGTTTCATCAAGTTGGCTTACCAATTGAAGGAATTGCACTGATTATGGGCGTGGATCGTTTGTTGGATATGATGCGAACTGCGGTGAATGTAACGGGAGATGCCGCTATTACAACAATTGTGGCGAGAAGTGAAGATAAAATCTCGATGGAAACGTTTAATGACCCAACAGCAGGGCATGTAGAGGAGGTTCATTTACCACACGGATCATCCAGCAAGGTTTAATCTTTCCAGCCCTTTTTAAAGTTAAAAAGGGCTACTGTTAAAAAATACTCCCTTTATCCATTAGTTTAGACGGTTAAATTCCCGGAATTCCAAAGGGTCCTGGTAAGTCAGGAATAAGAGAGCAGGCTGAAATGCTAAGGGCGACGATCAATAATAGAGCGGTTGTTATCCATTTTTTCATTATGTTATTTTCCAAATACTTTCTTTAATAATTCAGTAGATTGCTTTACAGGATCTTTGCGAATGCTGGCTTCTTC
>WFQP01000016.1 GCA_015487015.1 Thiomicrorhabdus sp. | reverse complement strand
GTGTTAGGGTTGGGGTATAACAAGCGTTTTAACCTTGAAACGGGAGTGTTTTTACGCATTTTATTTGTATTTTACTGTATAGTGTTTTTTGTTTATCGTATGTAATATTAACTATAGGAGTTGTTCATGGTAGGAAAGATACAAAAAATATTAATGGTAGGGTTGTTCAGTGTGGCTTCTTCGGCTTATTCAATGGAAACCTTAATTGATTTTGAGGATCAAGTAAATAAGTATGAGAACTTTTCAGAAGTAACGATACAAAATGTTACTTTTTCTATGCCTGAAGAAAATGGTTTTTTTGTTGATGTTTTTGGTTCTGGAGGTGCTTTACAAACGGGATTGGCTTTTCAGGAGGTTGAAGAGTTAACGTTTTCTTTTGAAACTGCAATCAGTTCTTTTTCTTTTGAGTTAACATCTGATTATACTTGGCAGTTAAGTGCTTTTGATGAGACTAATGAACTTGTTAGTTCTTCTTTATGGGAAGGAAATGAAGAAGGAGCGATTATATCAGAAATGGACAATATTTCGTATGCAACGTTGACTAGAGGTGATGCAGTACCATCATTAGTTATCATTGAGGGTATTACATATGTTGTAGTTGATGACAGCGTTCAATCAAAAGTCACTATAATGGATAATTTTAGATACACAGGGGTCTCGCCTGTTCCTGAACCCTCTTCTTACGCTTTAATGTTAGGAGGATTAGGATTGGTTGGCTTTATGGCGTATCGTCGCAAGAAAGTGTTAAGTTAAGACTTAATATTTAAACAAGAAAAAGCAGAGGGTTTTAAACTCTCTGCTTTTTTTATACCTGCTGCTTTTATTTTTATTTGGGCATGATTTCAGAATAGCGTTCAAAATAAGCAAACTGTTTTGGGTCAACCTTGTCCAGCTTTGGGCTAATAAAGGTGGCGCAAAGAGGGTAAGCAATGCCGTACTCTTGGGCGCTTTGCAGGGCTTGTAAGTTGTCATCAATTAAGAGAGTTCTCTCTGGATTGTAAGGCGCAATGGCTTGAATTTCTGACCAGAGTTGAATGTTCTCTTTGGGCAAGCCAATATCGTGTGATGAAATCATGCAATCAAAGTAGTCACCGATTTCGGTCATCTCTAATTTAAGCACCAAACTATCGCGGTGTGCATTGGTCACCATAATGACCTGTTTTTGATGCTGTTTGAGCTGTGCCAAAAAGTTCATCACTTCGGGGTGTACTTTAATTTGGTGTTTCAATTCTCGTTTGAGCTCGGCAATGGGCAGGTTGAGGGTCTCTGTCCAGTAGTCTAGGCAGTACCAATTAAGCGTGCCAGTTTGAGAGTGAATTTTTTCGTGAATGATCGCTTTGGCCTCATCCAGTGACAGTTGGTTTTTAACGGCATAGGCCTTTGGAATGACCTCCATCCAAAAATGCCAGTCAAAGTGTAAATCCAGGAGCGTTCCATCCATATCCAGCAGTACAGTATCAATTTTTGACCAGTCGAGGTGGGCACTCATGGTAATTCGCCTTTTAATTATGAATTCAGGTATGATGAAAAATCACTATTTTAAATGAAATGAGTCGGTGATATGTCAAAAAAACAGCCTATTGTGGTCTCAGAGTCCATCATGATGCAGTCAAAAATCTTTACGATTCAATCGCAAGAGATTACGTTTTCGAATGGTGCAAGTGTTACTTATGAACGCTTGGTCAGTTCTACAGAGGGGGCGGTATTGATTGTTCCTCTGTTGGAAGACGGTACTTTGTTGTTAATTAGAGAGTACGGAGCAGGCGTAGGACGTTATGAGCTGGGTTTTCCAAAAGGAAAAATTGATGCGGGTGAAAACTGGGAACAAGCCGCACTTCGAGAGAGTCAGGAAGAGATTGGCTTTTTGCCCAAGAAGGTCAAGCGCCTAGACTCACTCAGCTTAGCCGCAGGGTATATGACTCATTACACGCACATTGTCTTAGCAACGGAGTTAACGCCTCAAGTAGCTATAGGAGATGAACCTGAGCCTTTAGAGATTGTGCCTTGGCATTTAGACGACTGGAAAGCGTTGTTAAATGAACTGCACTTTAGTGAAGGTCGTGCTTATGCGGCATTAATGTTGGTGCTGAAAGAGACTGGGCGTATTTAAAGAGACTCAAATAAGATATATTTCCCCCCCCCTCTTTTTTTAAGTAAGAAAGAGGGGGGGGGGAAATTAGAGTTTACATGCCCCACCCGCACAACCATCGTCTTCTTGTGTATCGGATGCGCCATCACGGGTATTGTGGTAATACAGGGTTTTCAGTCCCATTTTATACGCATACAGCAGGTCTTGCAGCACCAGTTTAATTGGCACTTTGTCTTCATTAAAACGCGCAGGGTCGTAGTTGGTGTTGGATGAGATGGCTTGATCGACAAACTTTTGCATAATCCCCACCAGCTGTAAATACCCTTTGTTATTTGGAATGTGCCAGAGCAGTTCGTATTGGTTCTTCAACTCTTTAAAGCCCGGAACAACCTGTTTTAAAATACCATCTTTTGAGGCTTTTACTGATACATAGCCACGTGGGGGCTCAATTCCATTGGTAGAGTTGGTGATTTGAGAGGATGTTTCACACGGCATTAATGCGGTTAAAGTTGAGTTGCGCAAACCGTGTTGTTTAATTTCATTTCTAAGCATTTCCCAATCTAAGTGCAACGGTTCATTGCACACATCGTCTAACTCTTTTTTGTAAGTATCAATGGGCAAAATGCCTTTGGCATAGTTGGTGTCTTCAAAGCTCGTACAAACCCCAAACTCTTGAGCAAGTTGGTTAGAGGCTTTGAGTAGGTAAAATTGAATGGCTTCAAAGGTACGGTGAATTAAACCATTGGCAGAGCCATCTGAATACTTGGTGTTATTTTTAGCCAAGTAGTACGCTAAGTTAGTCACGCCTACGCCCAAGGTTCTACGCCCCATGCTGGAACGTTTTGCAGCAATCATTGGGTAGTTCTGATAGTCAAGCAGGCTGTCGAGCGCACGTACAATTAAATTGGACAACTTTTCCAGTTCAGACAGGTCATTGATTTCACCAAGATTGAATGCTGACAACGTGCATAAGGCGATCTCCCCCTCTGGATCATCAATGGAGTTCATTTCATTGGTGGGGAGGGCAATTTCTAAACATAAGTTTGATTGGCGCACAGGGGCTTTTTTAGGATCAAATGGGCTGTGCGTATTGCAGTGATCGACATTCTGAATGTAAATACGGCCTGTTTGCGCACGCTCTTGTGCCAGTTGGGTAAACAGCTCAATGGCTTTTACATGTTTTTTACGAATACTGTCATCCACTTCATAAATTTTGTATAAACGTTCAAATTCATCTTGGTCTTCAAAAAAGGCATCATATAAACCTGGTACGTCTGAAGGGCTAAATAGGGTAATTTCTCCCCCCTCTATCATTCGTTGGTACATAAATTTATTAAGTTGTACGCCGTAATCTAAGTGACGTGCACGGTTCTCTTCAACGCCTCGGTTATTTTTGAGTACCAGTAAGGACTCTACCTCTAAGTGCCAAATTGGGTAAAACAGTGTGGCAGCCCCACCTCGGACTCCACCTTGTGAGCACGATTTAACCGCGGTTTGAAAGTGTTTGATAAACGGAATTAACCCAGTGTGATACGCTTCACCGCCTCTAATCTCACTGCCTAGGGCACGAATACGTCCAATATTAATACCAATGCCTGCACGTTGTGAGACGTACTTCACAATGGAGGAGGAGGTGGCATTGATGGCATCGAGTGAGTCTCCGCACTCAATGAGAACACACGAACTAAACTGACGAGTAGGGGTTCTTACCCCCGACATAATGGGGGTGGGCAGAGAGAGCTTAAAAAGAGAGCCTGCATCGTAAAAATCCTTAATGTACTGCAAACGGGTCTCTTTGGGGTAGTGTGCAAACAGGCACATAGGAATCAGCATGTAAATAAACTGCGGGCTTTCGTAAATTTTTCCTGAGACTCGGTTTTGAATCAGGTACTTGCCTTCTAGCTGTTTGACGGCCGCATAGCTGAACGATAGATCTCGATTATGCTGAATGTACTCACCCAGCTCATCAATCTCTTTTTTTCTGTAGTCTTGCGTGATTTGGGCATCGTACAGGCCGCTGTTGACCATTTTATTAATGTGTTCAAACAGTTCTGGAGGGGTAAAACGACCAAAGGCTTTTTTGCGCAGGTGATAGATGGCTAAACGAGCTGATAAGTGCTGGTAGTCTGGGGCACTTTCAGAAATTAAATCGGCCGCTGATTTAATGATGGTTTCGTGAATATCCGAAGTGGTAATGCCATCATAAAATTGAATGTGTGAACGCAGTTCTACCTCTGAGACAGATACATTTTCTAGCTCTTCTGCCGCCCATGAAATCACACGGTGAATTTTTTCTAAATTAAGTGGCTCTTTAGAACCATTACGTTTGGAAACAAGAATATTTTGGTTTTTCATGGACAAATTTTGAACCTGTGTATAAAGCAAAAAAAAAGGTGTTTTTTATTTGTTTTTAATATTTAAACAAACTTTAATAAATTCATAAGGTTATTAGGTTTAGTAAAAAATAACTCTAAAAAACACTTAATATCTTCTTGTGGTTTTTTTTAGAGCACATACTGTATGTTGTTATGTCTTAGCTTGTGATGCGCAAAATATAGTGTATTTAAGGTTTGTTTGCAAGTGCTGTAAAGTTGCAGGGGGAGGGGGTGGCTTTATTTCATTGGCCTGTGGGAAACTCGGGTTACGCCTTATAAAATCGTAACTTAAGGCTGTGGATAAGGTTGTGTAAATTTTTTGTATTGAATGAGATTAAAATAAAAAATTTTTTTTATAGGGATGTAATAAATTTGATTGAAAAACCTCAAAAACTATCTTGAGGTTTGAATGTTTTTATGCAAGGAAGTTAAGGGGGTTATTAGAGATCTTTCTCACCACAAACACGGTTTCTCCCACTATTTTTGGCTAGGTATAATGCTTCATCTGCTCGTTGAAACAGTGTATCGATCTCTTCGTCTTTTTGGTAGATGGCCACTCCCGAAGAGACGGTAAGTTTTAAGGGTTGTTTTTGCCCTTTAACACTGAGGGTTTTTCCTGCAATTTTAAGGCGAATGTTGTCAGCCACTTTTATGGCGTTTTCGTAACTGGTGTCGGGTAGGATGATAGAAAATTCTTCCCCCCCTATGCGAGCAATGCAGTCACGTCCTTTGGTCTCTTCCTTGAGTAGTTTAGAAACATAACGCAGAGCACTGTCGCCTACGATATGTCCAAAGGTATCGTTTACTTTTTTAAAAAAATCTAAATCTAACAGTACTAAAGCAAAAGGTGATTGGTTGTGTAATGAAAATTGAATGCTTGCTTCAATATTTTCATTAAAGCCACGTCGATTTGGAATATTGGTTAACTCATCCGTTTTGGCAAAAAAGTTAGCTTTTTTAAGTTCTTCTTTGAGTTTGTCTACCGCATTGGATGATTTGGATACTTGGTCTCTTAACTGCTCTGTCTCTTCGTGAAGACTTAAAAAGTTAGGCATGACTCGATTGTTGAGTGTATCAGAGACAAAAGGAGGCAGGTCTTGTTCTAAGACGGAGTGAAGGTCTTCTAATATGATGGATTGTCTTTGTTTTGAATGGATAATCCAATTACTAATATGTATCAGTAACCCATTAAGTAACGATTCCATCTCTTCGTTGGGAATTTTTTCATGTAAAAACTGCGCAACCAAATTCATATAAAGTGTTTCGGCCGATTGGTCATTATAGTTATTGTTGTCTATATGGGTTTGAACAGAGTCTGTAAAGTAGGGGTCAATTTCACTTAGCCATTCATAAATAACAGAATAATGAATAGGATTACTTTGAACATTGAATTCCGCTACCTTTTCAAGGGTTCTCTGTTCTAATGAACATGAATTTTCTTTTTTGGCTTTATGCGAAGGTGCCTGTTGGTAGCGTTCCATAATGGAGTGAACGGTGTTTTTTTTCATGGTTCCCTTGAATTCCATTCGTATCTTGGTAAAAGATTTATATTAACTTTATTTACCGTGAATGCAATAGACTTACCCGCTTAAAACAAGCTTTTATCGGTTGTTTACGTACTTTTGGCAAAGTAATTCGCCTGCTCAATATTCTAAGGCGATAGAAAAGATTTAATTGTACTCTAGGAGTAAAGGCGTTATAATCCTGCGCTTGTTAATCCTTCCCCCTTATTGCCCGTTAAAACAGTAAGTGGATGGCGTTTTAAGAATTAAACGGTGTCTTTTGGATTTGGATTATTTAATATTATTAGGAACAAATTATGAAAACATTTGTTGCAAAACCAGCTGAAGTTAAGCACGACTGGTACGTTGTAGATGCAGAAGGTAAAACATTAGGTCGTATGGCGGCAGAAATTGCAGCGCGTTTACGCGGTAAGCATAAGCCAGAGTACACACCTCATACCGATTGTGGTGACTATATTGTAGTTATCAATGCCGATAAATTTTCGGTTACGGGTAATAAACGTAAAAAGAAAATTTACCACCATCACACGGGTTACATTGGTAGCTTAAAATCAACCAGTCTTGAAAAGCTGCTTGATAAAGCACCTGAGCGCCCAGTTGAGTTTGCGGTAAAAGGGATGTTGCCAAGAGGGCCTTTAGGTCGCGCAATGTTTAAAAAGCTAAAAGTATATGCGGGTACAGATCATCCTCATACTGCTCAGCAGCCTAAAACATTAGACTTATAAGGAATTAAAAAAATGGCAACAGAACAATACTACGGAACAGGTCGTCGTAAAAGCTCAGTCGCTCGTGTATTTTTGCGCGCAGGCTCAGGTAAAATGATGGTAAATGGTCGTGATATGACCGAGTTTTTTGCACGTGAGACCGATCACATGCTTATTAATCAACCACTTGAAGCAACGGAATCTGTTGGTCAGTTTGACGCATACATTACTGTGAGTGGTGGTGGGACAACTGGACAAGCCGGCGCGGTTCGTCACGGAATTTCGCGTGCCTTGGTTGCATATGATGAAGTGAATCGCCCAGCACTACGTGCGCGTGGTTTATTGACTCGTGATGCACGTCAAGTTGAGCGTAAAAAAGTGGGTCTTCGCAAAGCGCGTCGTCGTCCACAGTTCTCAAAACGTTAATAACAGATGGCCTTTTAAAAGAGGCTTTAGTGTTTTTATTTCGTTTTATAAAAAACCCACTCTTTGTAGTGGGTTTTTTTATGGGCGCTTTGAAAATTACAAAAAGGAGGTTTTGCTGGGTGTGCGGCTGTCCTGTTTGTTGATAAGTGGTGTGTTGAGTAGAGAGCCTCTTGAGTTAGATTAAGTTTTTATAGGCTTAAGTGTGGTAAAAAAGCAACAATCCAAACCTTTGTTGTTTTTTTACAAAAAAAAGTTGCGCTAAGTAATTTTATGTCCTATAGTTTTCTCCAAGCCCGCAGTAGTGGGTACATTTAACCATTAAGGATTTTAAAAAATGAAAAAGAATATTATTGCTCTAGCAATCGCTTCTGTTTTTGCTGCTCCAGTAGCTATGGCAGGTGCTCCAACTATTTACGGTCAAGTTTCTATGGCTGTTGATAACTATGATGTGAAAGACGGCGCTGGAAATACTGTTGATGCAAACTCTGGTACTCAAGTAAACTCTCGTACTTCTAAGTTTGGTATTAAGGGTTCTGAAGACCTAGGTGAAGGGCTAACAGCTGTTTATAAATTTGAATTTGAAGTTCAAATTGATGGTTCTACAACTCTTAAAAACCGTAACCAATATGTTGGTGTTGCCGGTGGATTTGGTACGGTTTTATTAGGTCGTCACGATACTCCATTAAAAATGGCTCAAGGAACTGATTTATTTAACTACTCGCCTGTAGCGGATATTAAAGTTATGGCTGGTGGCTTAGGTGTATTAAGTATTGGTGGTGAGTTACGTTCATCTAATGTATTAGCGTATGTTTCTCCTGCGTTCTCTGGTGTAACATTAGTGGGTGCATTCATTCCTAAAGAAACTGGTGGTGATGCAACTAAAGAGTCTTCTTTAGCTGATGTTTCTTCGTTTGCGTTGATGTACGGTTCAAAGAAAGAAGGTCTATATCTTTCTGCGGCAGTTAATAGCTTCTCTAAAGCTTACTTAGGTGGAGCTGATGATGCTAACGAAATGCGTCTAGTAGCTCAGTACTCTACAGGTGGTTTAGTTGCGAATGTAATGTATCAAGACTTCGGTGGTAAAGCGATCGAAGATACTTTGAATGAAGGTAGTACTTTCGGTGGAGCAGTAGCTTATAAAGTAGGTAAGTTCACTCCAAGACTACAAATCATGCAAGTAGATCGTCAAAACTCTGCTGTTGGTGTAAAAGCTGAAGATTCTTTAAACTATGCATTAGGTCTTGACTATGCACTAGGTAAGAAAACAAACGTATTTGCTGAGTACGCAATGCTTGATAACACAGATGGTCTAGACAATACTAAAGCAGAAACAACTGCTCTATCTATTGGTTTGACTCACAAGTTCTAATCAATCGCTGGCGTAAGTCAGTTTGATTAAATTTGTTAAAGCCCCGTTTATTTTTAATAAACGGGGCTTTTTTTATGCGCCATATTTATCATTATTGGGAATAGTGCCAGTAAATTAAGCTTAAGGGATTGTACTGTTGGTTGGTGATGAGCTTATGACCCTTAACAAGACCCACAAAGTTGGAGTTTTTTGGGGGATTTAGGGTATAGTTTATTTGTTGTTTGATTTAGGTGATATTAATGGGGGGGGTAAAAAATGAATAAAAGACAGTGTCAGCCATGTACGGCGTGTTGTGATGGTTGGGTGCAAATTAAAGTCAAAGGGTGTGAAGCGTACCCGGGTAAACCTTGTCCGCACAGTACCGGAAATGGGTGTGATGATTATGACAACCGCCCCGTTGATCCTTGTCGTCAATTTGAGTGTGCTTGGGTTCAAAAAAAGAGTACCTTGCCCATTGATCTAAAGCCAAATGAGTGTGGTGCTTTGGTGATAAATAAAATATTGATTTGGCAAGGATTAAAGGTCGATCTGGCGGTGCCTGTTGGTCGAAAAATTCCAGAGAAAACGTTGACGAAACTTATGCAAAGAGCCGAAAAAGAGATGCGCCCTCTAATTTATCAGCAACAAGATCCGAGCAGTAAAATGCTGGAAAAAAATCCACTCACTTTGGCTTATGGTCCTCCTGCTTTTCAACAGTGGGTGCTGGATGAGCAAGCGAAGGGGCGTGCTTTATGGTAATGGTGAGTTTTAAGAGAGTTGTTCAATGGTTTCTTAAGTACCTAGGGTTGTAATTTTGCGGATTCACAGTTGAATGGATTGTTCTATAATGAAATTAAGAATAAAATCAATAGCATACAAAAAACAGTTTGTAGGTGGTTAAAATGACTCAGCTAAATAGAAAAAGCAAACAACGTGTTGTAGCAGTGAAAACAAAATCAAAGCAATCGGGTTTTGTGATTTTAATGGGGTTATTGGTTTTAATTTTAGGTGCTGCCGCATGGTATGGCTCTACGGGCAATCTTACCTCTGAAAAAATGAAGGCCTCTGAGCAAAAAAGCTATATGGCTGAGTTAGAACGTATTAAAGAGCGAATGCTCACGTATGCTATTTTAAACCCTGAGTTGTTTGATGATGGGAGTTCTATCTTTATTCCAGGGCCTGGTTATTTTCCTTGTCCCGATGTGAGTGGAAACGGTAACAGTGATACGACTAATGATTGCAGCAGGGCAGGTAATTTGTATGCGATGGGTTGGATTCCGCAACGTGTTGTTGCGCGTAGTTTTTCATTTTTACCGACTGGACAGGAGATAGAAAATAAACGTTACTGGTTTGCAGTTGATGCACGTTTTTTAGTAGATGGGCAGTATGCCTATGATTCTTCAAGGCGCTTTGCCCCTTTAAATATTGACACTCCTTCTTTAGTTGATCCTACGGCAAACCCTACATTGGACCCTTCACCTTGCGATGAAACAACAGGCATCCCGATTCCTGCTACCTGTGTTCCTCCTTTAACATTAGATGGTAGGGAGGATATTGTAATGGTTCTGTTTTATGCGGGAGAGGCGAATCCTTTAGCGCAAAATAGAACCTTACATACAGGAGCACCCAATGCCGCGGCTGAAATAAGTGAATATTTAGAGCAGCCAAGTATGGTTATTCCATCCACCTCAGGGGCTAATACATTGACGGGTACCTTTATCTCTCAAAGTTCGGGTTCGGGGTTTTTTAATGATTATGCCATTGCGATTACACGAGAAGAGTGGAATGCGGCTGTTTTAAGTCGTGTTGCTAGGGATGTTGTTGATGCAGCGGGTCAGCCAGGAAGTGATGGTGTGCCTGATTTATGTCTCTTGGTAGACCCTGATGTTAAACAAAAGAATAGTTGGTTTAATGAGTGTGCTTATGAAGGGGGTACAGGATTAGGGGATCCACCTTATCCTTGTAAGGCCGTTTCAGGTAGTCTGGTTGCTGATTCAGGGAATATTACTAACGAAGGTACTGTCTGGGCGGGGTGGTTTCCAAGGTTTAATCTACTTTCTGTTGATTGGATGAATTTTTTTGGATTTAATCAATTGTGGAGCATGATGGGGGGGATGGGTGGCTGGCCGCCGCCGCCACCACCACCACCACCGTCAGCATTCCCACCAGGAATTGTAAATATTGAAGGTCAAAACTGGCGAGCTGTGTTGGAGTGTCCTCCTTATGTGCCCTAAATTATGTGTGAACAAGGTACAAAAAAGCCAGCAGCAGGCTGGGTTTTCGCTATTGGAGTTAGCGATTGCCTTAATGGTGTTGATGGTATTGATGGTTGCGACGGTATTGGTGGTTCAGAACCAACGTGAATACGATCGTGCATTGAACAGTGCACACCATATGGAGAATGTTCAGTCAGCCCTCATGACTTTTGTAAAAACAAATGGCTTTTTGCCTTGCCCTGATACGTCGGGTGACGGGAAGGAAAACCGAACTTCAGTTACTCCTTTTGCCTGTACAAGCGAAAGGGGAGCGCTTCCTTTTCTTGATTTAGGCCTTCCTTCAGAAGACGCTTGGGGACAGCCTCTTTTTTATGCGGTTAATACGCGTGCGGATAGCAGTGGTATTGTTGACATTGCGGATTCAAACGAGTCTGCGAGTTACTTTAATAACCAAAACTCACCTAACTCTTTTTTTAATGTTCAGACACGTCCTTTTGGAGATGGTGATAACGGTGCGGGCAACTATGGTATTTGTGGTGAGCAAACGCCTTCTATCTTAACAACTTGCCCGAATACCGATTTAATTGAAAGTGCAGCCATTGCGGTCGTGGTGAGTTTTGGTCAAAACGGTGCGGCCACTTGGGCTGAACTCAATGGTGGTGCGAGTGCGGGTTTGGATAATGCAGAAGCAAAAAATATTGATAATACTCAGTTTTTTTGGAAGGCCGCGGGGAGCGAACGAAATGATGCACGGTTTGATGATCAATTAATTTGGATTACGGCTTGGGATATGAAGTCGGCTATTATTTCATCGGGTGGAAATTTGAATTTAACGCCCCCTTGAATTGCGTTATTTAGTTTTAGAGAACCATTTGCTGCCAGCAAAATGGAAAGGAGCTTGTTGTGAATAAGTTAATAAAACAAAGTGGATTTACCTTAGTTGAATTGGCAATGGTTTTAGGTATTGTTTCAGTTCTTGCGATTGGCTCGGTCACATTATTTAGTGAGCAAAAAGTAAATGTGGACATGGATATGAGTCAATCTAAGCTGGAGGCCGCTAAAGTGGCTTTGATTCGATTTGCGGAACAAAATCATTATTTACCTTGTCCTGATACCAATGTAGAAGGGGAGGCTGGGTTTGGTTTTGAAAATCGTGTGAGTGCTGTTGCAAATATTGCGGCCGTTTCTGCATTACCAGGAACGCCAGCTCAGGCCGCAACAGCCACGGCTCCTTTTATTCCAGCTGTTTCTGCTACACCCGCGCAACCTGCTCGGACTGAAACGGTGGATATTTGTGTGGCAGATAATGGCACGATACCTTTTGAAATGCTTGGTTTATCTAAAGCAGCGGTTGAGGATGTTAATAACAATTTGTTTCATTATGCTGTAACGCTCAATGTTGATGTGGCGGATAATGTAGCCAATTGTCCTGTTGATTCGGCTTGCTTTTTTAATCGAAACACCGTGCCAGCCTTTAATTATTCTACAGAGCCTGTTTCAGGTGCGTTGGGGGTAAATAATCTTACCGTGTGTTCAGGAAGTGATTGTTCGGGGGCTAATTTATTGGGTGATGGGTTAATTGCGGTATTACTGGCTTATAATCAAAATAATTTTTCAGTAGTGGGTAGTGATGAGGCTGAAAATCAAGATAACGATCAGATATTTATACAGTCTAATTATTCACTTTCAGAAGATGACTATTTTGATGATTTATTGGTGACTATTTCTGGAGCAGAGTTAAAGCAAAAAGAGGAAAAAACATATCAACAAGAGAGTGTGGCTGAAATCTCAGGCGGTACGGCTTTTGCAGGGAATGATTTACTTAATATGGGGGATAATTCTTTGGGTGGTTCTGGAACCAATGTGGGCTCTGATGATGTTATTTGGGATAGAGTGAATCAAGTCTTTGATTTTGGTGAATCGGCCGCAAATCAAGAAATTGTCCTAACCTATAAAACGCGTGCTGTAGGTTCTTGGGATCAACCCAGCAGCCCTTCATCGAGTACGACCAGTGATACGGCAACCGTTACAAATAACGGGGCACAAGTGGAAGAGTATAAATATAACTTTAAAGATGATACGCAAGATGGTGTGCAGGCGGTGAGCTTTGTTGCAGGCTTTACTGGTAATTTAGAAACACGTGATGTTAATGGAAATGCGGTGACTATCTCGATTGTTGAAGGGCAAACTTATAATACTTATGCCGATTATTGGGTTGAAGAGCGAGAATTTATTTTACAAACAGATGATACCGGTCAGGTTGATTTAGAGTTTGCCGTTGGGACAACAGCTACCTATGAAACTATTGATTTTACCGATATTGAATTGGTGTATTACAATGTTCCCCCACCTATTCCTAGCTTTCCTTCGGTTGAGCCAATTTCAGGTATCTCTCAAACGGAGGGTTTATAGTGAGCTCTTTAATTTCTCGTAAGCAGCAAGGGTTTACCTTAGTTGAGATTGCTATTGTATTGGTTATTATTGGTGTTTTATCTACAGGCGCCCTATTAGGGTTGGGAGAGTTTAGGTCTGTTCAAAGTGTTAAAGAGGGGGGGCAAAAAATAGACAACATAAAAAAACAGTTATTAATTTTTGGTCAAGTTAATAAGTTTTTACCGTGTCCTGATACGGACTTTGATGGATTTGAAAACCGGAGTGGTTCAGCTTGTTTAAGTGATGTTGGTACAGCTCCGTATGTTGATTTAGGCTTACAACGAGAGGATGTAGAGGATACATGGGGTAATTTTATTCGTTATGCCGTTAACCGAGGGGCGGATACTGGATTTGTATGTGATAAAAGGCATTCAGCCAGTTATTTTTGTAATTCAGGTTTTGGGGTAAATTGGTTTACCTTTACAGAAACACCTCCGCTAAGCACCGATCGAGGGGATGGAAATTACTTTGTTTGCAATGAGTCAGCGGCCAGTTGTAATGCGCTATCGGTGACCAACCGTGCTAACTTAAGTTACGAGTCGGCCAGTGTTGTGTTGGTGGCGTATAATCAAGATGGTCATCAGGCGCTTACGAACTGTGCTTCAATGTCGGGTGCCAGCAGGGTAAATTGTGAGTCTGATGAATATTACCATCAGGGGGTTCGAACCTCTGATGAAGCTAACTTTTATGACGATATTGTTGTAGGGATTAGTGGCATAGAAATAAAACGAGCAATGCTTGGAAAAACGGTAACTTGGAATGAATACCCTGCTATTGTCGGGCAGGGGCAGTTAGAGCCTACTTATGAAGACTTTGATATTACGGTAGCCGATAATCAAGCAGAGATTGAAACAGCTGGTGATGATGTTGTTTTAGTAAAGCGAAACGTGGATACCGCATTAGACTTAGGGTCAGGCGATGACTATATTGCGATAGGGAATGATTTAGACTACGGTGCAAACTTAATTACGGGAACAGGAAATGATTCGGTTTATATTGTAGGGTTAGCTAATTCAGGCGTCTCATTGGGAAGTGGCGATGATGCATTTGTTTTGGGTACAAACTTAACACAAGTACTGGATGCGGGTACGGGTAATGATAAAATTTGGATTCAAGGTGATATTGAATCGACCGCAACGTTTACATTGGGAGCCGGTGATGATGTTGTATGGCTAGGAGAGTCCACAGATATTACATCGAGTAATTTACTGTCAACCATAGACGGAGGTACGGATTATGATATTTTGGTATTGGAGAACATGACTCAATCCGACTGGAATACGGCAAATGGACTCTCGTATATTACGGGCTTTGAGTTAGTTATTTTTAAAGACGATGGCACAGGAACGAGAGAGTATATTACCCTGCCGTAAAAAGCATTTATTCAGGCAATTTATAATAATGGAACTCTAGTTTTGAAAAGTACCAATCTTCTTTTAGTTGATGACAACCATGCACTGCGCAGTATGCTCGCATTTTCACTAGAGCTTGCGGGTTATCCTGTATTTGAGGCCGAATCTAGGCTTGAAGCATTGGACACTTTACAGTCTCAAAAAATTCAAATTGTATTACTCGATATGGGTATGCCACCTCATCAATACACACCAGAAGAAGGACTGGCAGTCTTGGATTGGCTAAATGCAAATCAGCCTGAGGTGAAGGTATTGGTATTAACGGGGCAAAATGAGGAAAAGGTGTCTTATTTAGCCCTTAAAAAAGGTGCCTTTGATTTCTTAGAAAAACCAGTGTCAGTAGATACGCTTTTGGCTGCAATTAAGCGAGCACGTCTATTTTCTCAACAGAGGGAAAAGCTCAAAGAGGAAGAGGGGATTCAAACGGTTCAAATTGAGATGAGCTTAGGGCAGGGGGTTAAGGAGATTCGAAATCAGGCAGAACAAAAATTAATTAAACAAGTCTTATCAGATACCCAGTTTAATGTGCATGAAACCGCTCGCCGTTTGGGGCTTAAAAGAGAAAATGTGTATTATTTAATTAAAAAATATGGACTTCAGCGTGCAGAAACAACATTTTCTATTGAAAAAGAGTAAAGATGCCTAGTTTTTTTGATCCTGCTCTTATTCATGAGTTGTGGCTAGGGCTGATTTTTATTGGAGTCGCTCTTTTTTTTACTGCTTACTATTTTCGGCGCCAGTCTAAACAGCTGAGTAAGGCTCTTTCTGATTTATACTCCCTGAACCAATCCGTTAAACAGGATGCCTTAGATTTTCTTGAGCAAGCTTGGCCTATTTTAGAATCTTTGGGCTGTTTGAAGATGGAGGCAAATATTCAATGGTTTGGAGAAAAAAAACAGATTCACTTTGGTAAAAAATCTTTTGTTGTGGGTAAACGGTCTGTTTTTAATATTGCTCGAGATGATATGATTTTTTCTTTGGATGTAATGTTAAATCGAAAAGCGGCAGAACCAGAGAGCTTGTCTTTTTTAGTGATTAAAACGTTTGTCTCTATCTTAGAGCAAAACCTAGTGTTAAAGCAGGCTGAAATACTGACCTCTCAAAAAAGGCTGGAGCGCTATCAACTTTTTGTTCAGCATGAAATTAAAAATATAGCGCAATTTATTCAACTGTTATGTGAGCAGGTCGATACTCTGCAAGAGGATGCCGATAAAATTCGGTTGGTGGAGCGACTACATCAATCATTACCAGCCATGGCAGAGCGAGCTCAAAAAACGATACTGCAAATGAAGCGCCCTCTAGAGCAAAGTTACGCATGTACTGAACTGCAACTTCAGGAGGTACTGCAAGAGGTGCTTAATATGTACAGTTTAGAAGCCAATATTTTAGGTAAAGCAACGGTTTGCTTACCCAGTGTTCTCTTAACAGAGGTGTTTAAAAATATTTTAGGAAACTTTAGAGACCATGCATTAACGGAACAGGTAATTCAGATTTTAATTCAGAATGATATGGTTGAAAAAATGCTGTCGATAAGAATCCTCTGTCAACGAGATAAACGGCATGATCAAATGCATCCAGAGCGTTTATTTGAGCCTTTTTGGACAACCAGTGAAAGTGGCATGGGATTAGGACTGTTTTTAGCTCGTGAATTATTAAAACAAATGAATGGGCAAGTATTTTTTGAACAAAACAATGAAAGCTTTGGTTTTTTAGTTAAGTTAAACGTAGATAAAGCTGCATATGATTAAGGAGGCTAATGGATGCCGATAAATTCAAATAAAATGATATTTCAACGGGGTTATACGCTGGTTGAAATGGGGATTGTTTTGGTGATTATCGCCATTTTAATCGGTGGCCTATTTAAAGGGAAAGAGTTGATTGAAAACTCAAAGCTGAAAACCGTTATGAATGATTTTGAGCACATTACTCAAGCTTATTATACTTATGTTCAAAGAACGGGTGTTTCTCCAGGGTTAGCACGAGATGCTAATGAAAATATAACCAGTGACACAATTTTGTCTACTGACTTTTTTCAAGACCTTATTGCAGAAGGGTTGATGGTTTCAGATCCAACGGTAGCCACGCTAAGAAATTCATTTGATGGGGTTTGGAGCGTTTCTTCTGGGGCCACCACGGCATTGGAACTGTGTTCAAATGCACTGCCTGGTTTTGTAGCAAGAGGAATTGATACTAAATTAGACGATGGTGTACCCAATACAGGGCAGGTAGTTACGCGAGACAGCAGTAATACAACGTTTGTAAGTGACTATACGGCCGCTGCCGCAACGGATAATGTATTTACGGTATGTAAAAGACTTTAAATAGGGGGGGGTAAAAAACTTTTACTCTTTTGTTAATGCATTCGCTTCGTTAGGATAGAACCAAGCTTATTAAAAAGTTTAAACATAACATTTAAATATAGAGGGTATGACTATGAATACAGTTACTTCACAAAATCAAAAAGGGTTTACACTGGTTGAAATTGCCATTGTATTGGTTATTATCGGTTTATTGTTGGGGGGAGTGTTAAAAGGACAAGAGTTGATTACTAACTCTAAAATTAAAGCTGTAACAGGTGATTTTGAAGGGATTTCTACTGCTTACTATGCTTATCAAGATCGAACAGGGGTGGTGCCTGGTGATACAGATAGCGATGGTTTAATTGATGATTCACAAAATTTTTGGGATGATTTAAGAAGTGAAGGGTTTATTTCAGGAGCTTCGGGAGCATCTGCACCCTCTCATGATTTAGATGGTTCGTTTTCTGTGGGTAGTGGTGGAATGTTTACTGGCCCAAGTAAAAATTACACTTGTGTTTCTAATATTAAATCATCGGTTGCGCAAGGTATGGATGTGAAACTTGATGATGGAAATCCGCAAACAGGTATTGTTCGATCAGGAGATACTGCAACAACTTCTTTATCTACTGCTTATACAAATGCAGCTGCAACCTTTGTTTGTCGAGAGTTATGATTATATTATTTTGAAAAATGAACTAAAAAGCCCGCTTTAAGCGGGCTTTTTAGTTTTTAGGGTTGGTTATTTTTATGAATGAACGATTGAATTTAGAGGTCTTAAAAAAATTAGGCGAGTGGCTTAACTTACTTTTTATGAGGTATGGGCTCATTATTTGGGTAGGACTACTTTTACTGGCTTCTCTTTATGCAGGAAAAAATGAGGGGGGCAGTGGGTGGTACTTGCCTTTTAATATTGTTGTTTGGTCAGTGGTTTGTCTCTTCATTATGGCGACGTTTATTAAAGTGCTTTATAGTCAGCGATTGGTTGCCTCTAGGGTGGTATTTTATTTTTGTATCATGCTGTTTGGTATTTTGTTAGCGGGATCGGTGTTTGCAAACATTCAAAGTGATGCTTGGCTACAAACCACATTAGCTTTTGGGGTGGTGGGGCTTTTTTTCTGGTCGCTGTTTCAATA
>WFQP01000015.1 GCA_015487015.1 Thiomicrorhabdus sp. | reverse complement strand
GTATTGCTTAATAATGATCTATCTGGTGGTCGCCCTGAAATTTTAGAAAACATTGAACAAATTTTACTCCCCCCTATGGAATTGGGCTGGGCGGATCGCTTTAAAACCGAACATTTTATGCACTATTCCGACGTATCTCACGCCTTTGCCAAGCTCATCGACATTGACCCGTGGCTCATTAACCCCACCTCCATTGCCTGTGGCCCCATTAACTTTAAAGAACGTACCGGACTGGAAGAGCTGGCGAAAACCGTTAACCAAGTGCTGGACGATACCAAACAGTATTACGAAACCCACGACATCAGTTGCACCCCCTTTGTGATTGTAAAATCCGACAGTGGGACTTATGGCATGGCGATTATGTCGGTCAACAGTCCTGAGGATATTTTGAACCTAAACCGCAAACAACGTAACAAGATGTCCTCGGTTAAAGAGGGCTTGCAAGTTGAGCAAATGCTGGTGCAAGAAGGGGTCTACACCTACGAAGAGGTGGAAGGTGCTGTCGCTGAACCCGTGGTGTATATGATTGGTAGCCATGTTGTCGGAGGTTTTTACCGAGTACACACGGGTAAAAAAGCCACCGATAACCTGAATTCACCTGGTATGCACTTTGAGCCGCTCTCGTTTGAAGAGTCCTGTGTGATGCCCGATAAGACTCAAACCCCCGATGCCAGCCCCAATCGTTTTTATGCTTACGGCGTAGTGGCCCGTTTAGCGCTGCTTGCAGCCGCTCGTGAAATTGCCGAAGCAAAAGGTGAATTACCCAATCTAGACCAAGTTTAACCCCCCCTAAAAAAACCGTAAGGAGATCCAAATGACCGTGTTAAATTTAGATCAACACAAAAAGATTCCTCCTAACTTCTCGCTGTTTAACCTTGGGTTTCGCCCCTTTTTTTTAGGGGCTGGGCTAATCGCAATACTCAGCATGTTCGTTTGGTATCTACTCCTGCAACAAACCCTTCAGCTCTCCGTACTTTCCAGCACACAATGGCACAGCCACGAAATCATTTTTGGTTTTTCAATGGCGGTTATTACAGGCTTTTTACTCACCGCTGTTAAAAACTGGACGAATATCGACACCCCATCAGGTCGTCCTTTGCTACTGCTATTTTTACTTTGGGCGGGCGCACGAGTGGCGTGGCTTTTACTCCCCTTTCTACCGGAATCTTCCGCCTCACTCCTCGTGATGGCCGCAGTTTTTGACCTTGCCTTTAGCTTTTATTTTGCACTGGCCTTTGCCCGCCCTGTTTTTCTCTCTAAACAGTGGAATCAAATTGGCTTACTGGTCAAAGTAATGCTTATGGGCGTGCTGAATGCACTCTGTTATTTAGGGTTATTTGGGGTATTAGAACAGGGAATGAGCTGGGGAGTTTATGGTGGATTCTTTATTATTTTAGCCATCATTTTAACCATGGGACGTCGCGTTATTCCCTTCTTTATTGAAAAAGGCGTGACTGAAACAGTCTCACTTAAAAACCCAAAATGGATTGACCACAGCAGCCTTGTCCTGTTTTTACTGCTCGCTATTTCCGAAGTCTTTTTAAACAGCCCTCTCATCACCAGCCTAGTGGCCGCCCCTCTATTTATCATAGGGTGCATTCGACTGTTTAACTGGCACACAGCGGGCATTTGGCAAAAACCGATGCTCTGGTCGCTTTATTTAGGCATGGGCTTTATTCAAGTGGGCTTTTTACTGTTTGCACTGACTATTTTTTCCCCCCCCCTACAAAGCTTGGCCATTCACACTTTAGCCGTAGGCGGTATTGGCCTCATCACGCTGGGTATGATGACCCGCGTAACCCTTGGGCACACGGGGCGAAACGTCAACCAACCACCGGCCTACCATACTCTGTTATTGGGCCTACTGTTACTTGCCACCGTAACCCGAGTGCTTTTACCGCTTATTTGGCCAGAACACTACGCCACGTGGCTCACGTTATCACAGTTTTTATGGATCACCGCCTATGCCGTATTTGTGGCGACCTTTGCCCCGATGTTAATCAAAAAGCGCATTGACGGACACTTTGGCTAGAATTTTTCCCCCCCCTATTAAAGATGATAAGTAACGGCTTAAATTGCCCCTGATGTTACGATAAAAAAGGACAAAAAATTATGCTTAACGTTGGCATTGTCATGGACCCCATTCAACACATTAAACCGCACAAAGACAGCTCATTTGCTATGTTGCTGGAAGCCCAACGCCGTGGCCACAAACTCTTTTACATGCAGCCCGAAGACCTCTACCTTCAAAATGGCCAACCCTTTGCACAAACCAGTGAACTTAAAGTGTGGGATAGAGATAAAGAGGCGCAGTACTACGGGTTTGGCGGCACACACAGCATCGCACTCAAAGAGCTAGATATTATCTTAATTCGCCAAGACCCCCCGTTTACCAACGACTACCTCTACAGTACCCACATGTTAGAACTCGCCGAAGCGCAAGGCGTATTAGTGGTCAATAAACCACAAAGCCTGCGCGATGCCAACGAAAAACTCTTTGCCAGCTGGTTTCCAGAGTGTATTCCGCCTACCTTGGTATCGGCCAATCCCACCCAATTAAAAACCTTTATTCAAGACCATCTCGACACCATCTTAAAACCACTGGATGCAATGGGCGGTGCGTCCATTTTTAGAGTTAAGCAAGACGATCCTAATATTAGCGTCATTATCGAAACCATGACCGACCACGGCAAGCATCATATTATGGCGCAACGCTACCTGCCTGAAATAAAAGAGGGGGATAAACGCATCCTGCTCATCAATGGTGAACCACTGGACTACACCCTCGCCAGAATTCCGGCCGAAGGTGAAACACGAGGCAATATTGCCGCAGGCGGTACTGGCGTTGGGATGCCCATTACCGAAAGAGAGCGCTGGCTCTGCCAACAAATTGCCCCCACCCTTAAAGCCAAAGGACTGTATTTTGTAGGGCTCGATGTGATTGGCGATTACATTACCGAAATTAACGTGACCAGCCCTACTTGTATTCGAGAGCTGGATAAACAGTTTGATTTAAACATTGCAGGCTTGCTGTTTGATTGCCTTGAATATCGTATTTTAAAACGCTCTTAACCCTCCAACGCTGCATAAAAAATACAATGTATTCGTGTAAATTTAAAATAAGAAAAAAGGGGGGGGGAAAAATTTTATTCACACCTATACTCAAGAATACAAGCTTGCCTCCTCTTAACAACTTTTAATCTATTAACTTCGTGAGTATTGCTCGCGCTCAATAGCTTTTTTAGCATATTCACTATGTGGCGCAAAAAACCTGCCCCTTATTGGTGCAATTTACATGCTTCATTGCTATTACTATGCAATGCCCCTCTCTTGCTAAAAATATATGCCCCCTTTATATCGCACACCATACGACTCATTAAGCAATTTCATTAACAGGTTACTTTATTCTGGCGTAACACTTGCTAGAGATTTTAAAAGCGCACTCACTAAGCAATCTAGTGATTGCTCCCTAAAATTTAACCATACGGAGTGAACAGAAATATGTCCTATTTAGAACCTTCAGAATTTGTAACCAAAATGGTAGACGCGGGTGAGTCTAAAATTTATATGTCCGCAAAAGACACCGTCATTCGAGCCTTTATGGCGGGTGCCGTTCTCGCGCTTGCTGCAATGTTTGCCATTACCGTCATGGTGCAAACAGGCTCGCTTTTATTAGGTGCGATACTCTTTCCTGTTGGTTTTATTATGCTGTATTTAATGAAATTTGATCTGCTTACCGGTGTATTCACACTTGTTCCCTTAGCATGGCTGGATAAAAGACCAGGGGTCACCGTTAAGCAAATTTTACGCAACTGGGGCTGGGTCTTTTTAGGAAACTTAGGCGGTGCATTAACCGTTGCATTTATTATGGCTTTTATTATGACTTACGGTTTTAACATTGATGGTGGCGCTATTGCCGATAAAGTAGCACACATTGGTGAGTCACGAACCGTGGGCTATCAAGAGCATGGTGCTGAAGGTTGGGCAACCATCTTTATGCGCGGTATGCTGTGTAACTGGATGGTCTCAATGGGTGTGGTTGGTGCGATGATTTCAACCTCTGCAACGGGTAAAATTATGGCCATGTGGATGCCTATCATGTTGTTCTTTTACATGGGCTTTGAGCACTCAATCGTTAACATGTTCTTGTTCCCTTTCTCTATGATTATGGGTGGCGATTTTACTGTAATGGATTACTTAATTTGGAATGAGCTTCCTACGGTACTGGGTAACTTAGTCGGCGGTTTGGTCTTTGTCGCCTTGCCGTTATATTACACTCACGTAAGAACCTGCCCTGATCGTAAAATCAGTAAATAATCGCTTACGAGCCTCTTGAACGAGTCCATAAAAAATAAAACCTCCATTCATCACGAATAGGAGGTTTTTTATTGCAAGGATCAAAAATGGCCAATCAATTACAAGTCTCTATTGGACAAGCCTCTGATAAGGGCTGCAAAAAGATCAATCAAGACTTTCATGGTGCGTGCATCCCTAAAGAGCCTCTCCTTACCTCAAAGGGGGTAGCCATTGGCTTAGCCGATGGCATCAGCAGCAGTGAAGTAAGCCAACATGCCAGTGAAGTGGCGGTCAAAGGTTTTTTAGACGACTACTATTGCACCTCTGAATCTTGGACGGTCAAAACTTCGGTTCAACGTGTACTTAAAGCGACCAACTCTTGGTTATATTTACAAACCCGCAACAGCCCTTATCGCTACTCACCCGACCGTGGCTATGTTTGCACTTTTACCACACTGATTATTAAATCGAATACCGCCCATATTTTTCATGTGGGCGATACGCGTGTTTATCGAGTATCGGGGCAAAATCTTGAAAAATTAACCGAAGATCATCGATTATGGGTCACCAAGGATAAAAGCTATTTAAGACGCGCTTTAGGCATGAAAGAGTGGCTAGACCTAGACTACCAATCGCTACCTTTAGATGAAGGGGATCTGTTTGTTTTAGCCACCGATGGCGTGTATGAATTTGTACAAGATAAATTTATCACCGAAACCATTCAGACTCATCACAATGATTTAGACCAAGCGGCACAACAGATTATTGAAGAAGCCCTCAAGCAAGGCAGTGATGACAATGTCAGTATTCAAATTGTTCGCATAGACCAGTTGCCTCAACAAGAGGTCGATGAAGTCTATCAAAAACTCACCACCTTACCCTTTCCACCCGAACTGCAAGCCAGAATGGAGTTTGATGGCTTTCGTATCATTCGAGAGCTCCAAAAAAGCCACCGCAGTCATATCTATTTAGCGGTAGACATTGAGAGTAACGAAAAAGTCGTCATTAAAATCCCCTCGGTAGACCTTCGTGGCAATCCTGAATATCTTGAACGATTTTTAATGGAGGAGTGGGTGGCACGTCGCATCAATAATAGCCACGTACTCAAGCCCTGCCAGCAAAATCGAAAACGAAACTTTTTATACATCGTAACCGAATACATCAAAGGAAAAACCCTTAAGCAGTGGATGATTGACCACCCCAAACCAGACCTAGAGACCGTTCGTAATATCATTGAACAAGTCGCAATAGGACTGCGTGCTTTTCATCGACAGGAGATGATTCATCAAGATTTAAGACCCGATAATATTATGATTGATGAAACCGATACCGTTAAAATCATCGATTTTGGCTCGGTGCAAGTGGCTGGTCTGTCTGAACTTGAAAGCCCCATTGAACAACAAACCGTGCTAGGTACGGCACTGTACACCGCCCCCGAATGCTTTTTAGGTGAACTCGGCTCGGCTCGTTCCGATCAATTCTCTCTTGGTGTCATCTGCTATCAAATGCTCTCAGGCGAGCACCCTTATGGCACACAAATGGCCAAAGCACATACACGAGCAGAACAAAAACGATTGCAATATCGCAGTATGCTCAATAAAGATCGAGACATCCCTGCTTGGGTGGATGAAACCATCAAAAAAGCGGTACACCCAGACCCCAATAAACGATACGAAGAGATATCCGAATTGCTGTTTAACTTGCGCCAACCCAATAAGGCGTTTCTCAATAAAAGTCGCCCCCCTTTAATGGAGCGCAATCCAGTAGGGTTTTGGCAAGGGATTTCATTGGTTTTAGCGGTGATTATTGTGTTCTTATTGATAAAAATAAACACATCTTAATCTCACTAAAGTGATACTTACCCATCATTAATGCTGGGTAAGTGCTTTCGAGCTTGATTGAAACAGATGCTCCTCTAATTCACTCACCGCTTTATCCAGTGCTGTTGTAGTTTTAAGGTACTGTTTGATCCACTCATCCAGTTGATCTAAAGATTCCAGTGTTAGGTTCTCCGGCTGGTTTCTTAATGCCAGAGCCTCTGTCACTGCGTGATATTGCTGTTCATGCAATAGTTTAATCGTGTGCCAAATGGGAAGGTTTACTAAACTCGAATCATGCTGTTTCAGAGTGGACAACGCCTTAAACAGCTCACTTCTTTCAATATGTTCTGCTTCCGCTTTATCATATTCGATCTTAACTCCGTTCAGGTAAGATTGAGTTCGGGTCTTCCATAAACGCATGTGTTCACGAACACTCGATAAACATACACCATACACTGCTGGAAACTCATTTTTTACTTCGGTAATGGCCCTATTGATTTTAAATTTTTGTACTTCATGGTTCAATATTTCAGCTTGAGAGCTTAATGATAATGCGGTCGCCGAAGTCTCCTCTACCGACGCTGCATTATTTTGAATATTATGATCTAACGTATCCACCGCTTGCGTCATATCAGATATTTTTGACTGTTGATGCTGGATTGAGACCACAACCTCATCTAAGGTTCCCCCAATTTTTGCCACACTGTCCTCTACCTTACCAAACAAAGCATGCGTAGCTTTTACTTTACCCGCACCTTCATGTACTTTTGCTCCAGACTCTTGAATCAGTGTTTTAATGTCTTTAGCCGCTTCTGCGGACTTTCCTGCCAAATTACGCACTTCGCCCGCTACCACAGCAAATCCTCGCCCATGCTCTCCCGCACGAGCGGCTTCTACCGCTGCATTTAACGCCAATAAATTGGTTTGAAAGGCAATGCCATCAATCAAGCCAATAATCGCTTCAATCCGTTCAGAGGTATTAGTAATACTCTCCATCGCATGAATTGAGTCATCCATTGAGGTACGCGCTTGTTGGTTTAAGGTAATCGCTTCTTTTGCAATACTAGAGACCATTGTTAACTGTTCTGAATTCTCAGATTGCATATGGTTAATGCCCTGCATATCCGAATTAATATTTTGCAAAGTGGCCGCCGCTTCTTGCATTCGGTCTGCCAAATAATTAGAGACGGTTTCAGACTCCTTAGCCGAGCCTAATGTGGCTTCTGATACCCCTTTAATTTGAAGCATAATACCACTTAAGTTATCCAATGAGGTATTGGTGGCACCTTTCATGGCGGCCAAAGAACCACTGAATGGTTTATCAATACGTTTATAAAGATCACCATTAGCCAGTGCCACCATCACTTCAACCATGCCTTCAATCGCATCATTTAAACTGGCCAATAAATTATTAATATTATTCGCGGTATACAGATAAAAGCCATCCAAGCCATCGGTCTCTAAACACACACTGGTATGCCCCTTGGCGGCACATTTCATTGCATTATCAAGAGTGGCTTCCACTTTACGCTGCTGTGTTAAATCTTGCCACTCAATGACCGAACCAATACACTCTCCTTCATCATTAACAACAGGACGCTTGATAATTTCCAATGTGATTCCCGAGAGTACTACTTCATAATTACGCTTTTCCAATAAATCTTCTGAAAAAATAGAGACGCCAGAAGTTCCTTGATTAAAAAGCGTTAATGGTTGCTCAATTAAGCTGTTAGGATTCCAACCTTTAAACTCCTTTTCTAACATAGTCTGATGAGATTGCCACAAACGGTTCAAAGCCTTATTCATGAAAATTATGTCATTCAATTTATTCACAACCATCATGGGAGTCGAGGCATTATTTAACGCTTTTGTTAAGCGTATATTTTGATTTAACTGTACTCGATTCTCTTCATAAGTCGCCCCCATTTGAATTTGCATAATTCGCAAGCTAGAGGCTAAATCTGAAATCCAAGTCGTGCCATACGTATTAATCGGCTTAGTAAAGTCACCTTCTGCAATGGCTTTTGATACGGTCACAAAAGCATCTGTTTTACGTCGAATAAAACGACTCACAAACAGTGCATACGCCAATACCACGGATAATACAACTAACTGCACCAACCAAGGCGCATGAAATACATCTAATGCATCTAAAATACCCACCAAGCTGGTAAGCACCGTTAATAAAACCAACATAAAAACAGGGTTAAAGTGATTTAATAAACTCAGTTTTTTCCCCAAGGTATGAACATAGCCATTTTTTAATGACACTTTTCCCGATTCTATTGCTTTATACGCGGCTTCTGCGGCTTGCTTTTGAGCATCGCTAATTCGGCGACGAACCGACAGGTAGCCAACAACGTCACCATTTTTTAAGACCGGTGTCACATTGGCTTCAACCCAATAGTAATCGCCATTTTTACAACGGTTTTTTACCAACTGTGTCCAGGGCTTGCCCGACTGGATGGTCTTCCATAAATCTTTAAACGCAGCTTTGGGTACATCTGGGTGACGCAATAAACTATGCGGTTGCCCAATCAACTCTTCACGAGTATAACCACTCACTCGAACAAACGTGTCATTCACACTCACAATCGTGCCATGCAGGTCCGTCTGTGACACAATAGTCTCGCCTTCAGCAACTTCTTGCTCTTTTCCTGTTAGCGTCCGATTCATGTCCCTATCCTTTTATCTAAATTAATCTATCCAGATTATAGCCAAAACATCCCCCGTCAATCACCCAAAGCCTTATCTAAAATCAACTTTACCACACAATCACTCGTATTAAAGCAAGTAATCAGATCAAGATGAATGAGTATAAAAACCCGAAACAAGCGATCTTATGCGCACTAAAAAATACAAAAAATAAAATCATGACGATTACGAAAATACGATAAGTGATTCGAACATGGCATAATACTTCTTCTACCCTAATCCAGCGTTATTAAATAGGTTCAAACGTGAAAGTACAGCCCTTCTTTTTAAGTAACTTACGACAAAAAGCTTTACTTTTAGGGGGGCTATTTTTCGTTACCCTACTCACTCAGTGTAGTTCCTCGCCCCCCCCCCGCCCACAAAGCGACCATCGTTGTTTTTGGCACGCTTGTGAAT
>WFQP01000014.1 GCA_015487015.1 Thiomicrorhabdus sp. | reverse complement strand
GTTCGTCTATGGTCAACTGTTTATAGTTCATTGCAATTTCCTGTGGTAAGAAAATTAGCATTCTATTTCAGTTGGCCTCTTTTCTTACAAGTTAATTGCACTTATTATGCGAATTCAAGAAGTACAAAAAAATTAACCTTTACCTTTATCGCTTAATTTAAATTAACTTTATAAAAACAAATTTAGCACAGATAAAAACAACTATTGCAACGATGATTCATTCATTATTCATAATGTGGTAGTATCAAACCCTGCCATATCACGAAATCTTAATGGCTTTTAAAAAAAATACCATAATTTACATCTATTAAAAGAGAGGGGAATAATGCAAATAATACATGTTATTTTACTCTTCACCCTTATCAACCTATTTGCCTGTTCACCTCCAAAGGAAGCCCCCCTTAAAATTATTGCTAACTCTTGGATTGGCTACTCCCCTCTGTTTTATGCCAAAGAAAAAGGGTGGCTTGAGCCTCTAAATATAAAGATTTTAACGGTTATTTCCTTAGGAGAAAGCCTTAATATTTATGAATCTGCCGAACTGGACGCCTTTACGGGCACTCAATATGAGTTTAATCAAGTCCAGCAAAAAGACCCCTCCATTCTGCCGATTATTATATTCGATCGCTCCAATGGAGGTGACTCAATCATGGCAAACCAATCCATTCAGGATTTACAAAAAACAACACAAACCATTGATGTTTACTTAGAAATTCACTCTGTAAATCAACTCGTCTTTAAAGACTTTATAAAAACACACCACCTCAGCCATAAAAAATTCAACTATATAAATAAAAATCAACTCAAAATTTACAGTATTTTACAAGCCGAAATACCAACAAATACGCCCACCATTATTATCACCTATTCCCCTTATGCTCAAAAGCTATCTTCTTTAGGGCTTCAAGAACTTGCATCGACTCGAAACGGTTTAGAACTCTTAGTCATCGATGCCTTATTTACCCCCAAACAAACCTACTTACAAAATCAATCCAAATTTAAACAACTTAAAAAATTAATTGACCAAGCGGTTATTGATCTTGAAACAGACCCCCATCAATATTATGAAACGGTAAAAATGCACTTAGAAGACATCAGCTATCATGATTTTTTAAACAGCTTAAAAGGAATTGAGTGGCTTAACACCCACCCTCTACCCATCGAGCTACAACAACGCTTAAATCAAGCTCAATTTCCAATACAAGATTTAATTTAATGCTCTCTATTCACCGTTTTATACAACTATTAATACTCACCATTATTAGTGTTCTATATGCTGTATTTATCTATGCCTATATAAACGATCAACAAAATAAAACTGATCTGATCGTTGAAAATATTCGTCAGGACTTATCTGAGACAGCCTATGCAATCGCTTCTGACATGGACAAAATTCAATCCATAAAAGGCTTTAAGGCCTTAATAAATAGAAAAACGGCCAATACCCCTCTTATTGCTGACATGATCATCATCTATAAACAACAAATTATTTTAACCACTAATACGTCTATCAAAACCTTACCTCCAGAGAGAGACGTTATTTCTAAATTTAGAAATGTAACCACCCAAGAGTTAATGAACAGTCTAAAATTCAAACTCAAAAATCGTTTTTATATTCAAGACAAACCTGAATACTTTACAATTCTCGCCTATCTCGAAAAACACTATATTCACAATAAATTTTATCAATACCGCTTTAATTTTTTACTCTTTTTTGGAATTATCCCACTGCTAATTTTAATCTTATTATGGGTTGTTTTAAAACGTAGCATTGTTATACCGCTTGAAAAATTACGCCAATACGCCTACTACCAATCAGATATTCCTAGCAAGTTTAAAATTAAAGAGTTAGAGTCAGTTCGTTCATCCATGGTACAAACATTTTTACGCCTAGAACATGAGAAAAGTGAGCTCTATAAGCTTTCTCGAACAGATGAGCTCAGCGGACTAGCCAACCGAAACCAACTTAATGAACGGCTATCGTGGTTAATTAATGAAAGCGCGCGCTCCAAAACAGAATTTGCACTTTTATTTGTGGATTTAGATAATTTTAAAGCCGTCAATGACTCATTAGGCCATGAAGTTGGAGATGATTTATTACGCAATGTTGCAGGCTTAATTCAAAAAGTTCTCCGAAAGTACGACATAATTTCTCGTATAGGAGGCGATGAATTTATCATCGTTGTCAGCCATTATAAAAATATTTTAGAGTTAACCCATATTTTAGAACGCATTTTGACCCAACTCTATAACCTTCAAATTGTTAATACACACCCCGTTCGAGTATCAGGCAGTATTGGCGTTGCCTTTTACCCTAAAGATGGCGTAGACACCACTTCTTTAATGAAGAATGCCGATATCGCCATGTATGAAGCAAAAAAATCGGGGAAAAATCAGTATAAATTCTTTACACAAGAACTACAGCAACAAGTTGTTGCAGAAATAGAATTAGATCATGAATTAAGAAAGGCATTAAAAAACAAAGAGTTTCAACTCTATTATCAACCTAAAATTGATATTCAAACTGGAGATATCATCGGGGCAGAAGCCTTAATTCGCTGGCTACACCCAATAAAAGGACTCATTCCTCCTAATGACTTTATTCCATGTGCTGACAAAACAGGTTTTATGATTCTTTTAGGGCAATGGGTATTAGAAGAAGCCATACAGCAACAATTATTATGGAAAAACACAGGCATTTATGATTTAAAAATATCCGTTAATTTATCTGCAACACAATTTTTAGATGAACGATTTGATGAAAAATTTCAGGCCTTACTTAAAAATAGCGATATAGATCCCGGTAAGTTAGATATTGAAATTACGGAGTCTGTCTTTATGGAAAACTCTCAAAAAAACTTAAACTCTTTAAATAATATCAAAAACCATAATGTCTCCATATCACTCGACGATTTTGGTACAGGATACTCATCTCTGGCTTACCTCAAAAGTTTACCCATCAACACGCTCAAAATAGATAAAAGCTTTTTAGATGACTATAAAACCGAATCGGGTGCTATTTTTATAGAAACCATTGTTAAAATTGCACATACATTACAACTTAACGTGGTGGCAGAAGGTGTTGAAGATAAAGCACAACTCGAATACTTAAGAAGTATTAACTGCAATGAATATCAAGGCTATTACTGCTCTCCTCCCTTACCTGCGATTAAGTTTGCCCATTTCTTAAAAAATAAAGTTCACTAAAACCCTTCGACTTTATTCGATTCCTGCAAACATATTATCAACATCAATAAGGATAATGACATTGTCTTGAAAATGGGCAATCCCCTGAATATAGCGAGACGCACTCTCTTTAGTGGCCGAAAGAGGCTCTATTTTATCCTCTGGAATGTCTTTGACTTCCATCACAAAGTCAACTAATAACCCAACCGTTCGCTCCTCATCCAGTTCAACAATAATAATCCGAGATAAATCATCAATCTCACGGCTGGGCATATTGTGCATGCTTCGAGAATCTACAACCGTTACAATGACCCCCCGAACATTAATAACCCCTAACACACCATAGGCGGCACCCGCCACATTACGAATATTGCCGACCCTTAACACTTCTCGTATTTTTTTAACCTGAATACCATACACTTCATTTTCTAAAGTAAACAAAACACAACGTGTACAGGGACCTAAATAAGCGGACTCATTATTGTTATCCATTTGTGCATTATTGCCAAAAGTGGGCATCTCATTTGTTACATCCATCTCTACAATTCCTTTTATACGAGGCTATTGAAAACGCTCGACTACGCCTGGAAGGTCTAAAATTAAGGCAATGCTTCCATTACCGGTAATGGTTGCACCGGCATACCCTGTTGCATTTTTTAGCATTACGCCTAAGGGTTTAATAACCACCTCTTCCTGACCATTCACCTGGTTAACAACCAGCCCAGCACGCTGGTTTCCTACCGCAACAATAACAACTTTGTCCCCTCTGTAACTCTCTTTTGGTCTGTCTGCCGCAAGCCATTCATTTAAAAAATACAACGGAATGCTCTCTTCTCTTAAGCGCACCATCACTTGACCGTCAATTTTATTGGTTTTATCAGGATTAAAATCAAAAATTTCTTGAACACTGGTCAGTGGAATCGCATAACTGTCTTCATTAAAGCCAACCATTAATGTAGGTAAAATAGCGAGGGTAAGTGGTACCCGAATGTTGATTTTAGTCCCTTCTCCCAGTACCGAATGAATATCAATGCTACCATTAAGCTTGGTAATCATATTTTTGACCACATCCATCCCCACGCCACGACCAGAGATATCACTCACCTGTTCTGCGGTTGAAAACCCAGCTGATAAAATCAATTCAAATGCAGACTTATCATCAAGTTGACTGGCGGCTTGTTCATCCATCATGCCTTTTTCAACTGCTTTTTGCCTTAGGACATCAGGGTCCATTCCCTTACCATCATCAGTAATAGACAGTAAAATATGATCCCCCTCTTGTTTGGCTGCCAGTACTACCGTACCCGTTTCAGGTTTCCCCCCAGCCGCTCGAACATCGGGCATTTCGACACCATGATCGACCGAGTTTCGTACTAAATGCACTAACGGATCTGCTAGAGCTTCCACCAAATTTTTATCTAAATCGGTCTCTTCACCTTCTAATTCTAACTCTATTTTTTTGCCTAATTTTCGAGCTAAATCACGTACTACACGAGGAAAACGCCCAAATACTTTTTTAACGGGTTGCATTCGTGTTTTAAGTACCGATGCTTGTAAATCAGTCGTAACATGATCTAAATTAGCCACCGCATTCGCTAGATCTTCAGGATCCGTATTTTTACCCTTTAAAGTCAGCAAACGATTACGAACCAACACCAACTCTCCCACCAAGTTCATAATGTCATCTAAACGTTTCGTATCAACTCGAACAGTTGATTCCGTTGTATTTTTAGTCACAGGCTTTGCTTTGCCATCGGTACTTGGCTTTGGTGTAGCTTTAGGTGTTGGCTTGGGAGCAGGAGGCTTAGGAGGTGGAGAAGCCACTGGTGTAGCGGTAGGTTTACTCGTATCTCGTTGATTTAACAATGCCTCAAACTCTTCATCCGTCATATCACCGTCTGGATCCACTCCTTCTGGTAACGATAACGCAGCTGAGGCACCCTGTGTCGCACCGCTGGAATCTCGCTGATTTAACAGAGCCTCAAACTCTTCATCCGTCATGTCACCATCAGGATCCACACCTTCTGGTAACGATAATGCGGCTGATCCACTCAGTGCGGAACTTCCCCCATCCCGTTGATTTAACAGCGCTTCAAATTCTTCATCAGACATATCCCCATCTGGATCAACACCTTCTGGTAGTTGCAGTACGGATTCTGTCGAACTTGGTGCCTCTGAAGCGGGCTCTTCAACTTTTTTTCCTGTTAGCGCATCTAAATCAATTAACAATTGAGGGTCATTTTCAGGTAACTCACGCGCACCATTATTCAGTTGCTCCATAGCATCACTAATGACATCAAATGCTCTTAAAATAACATCCACGGCGACCGCATCATACTCAACATCACCATTACGAATTTTATCAAATACATTTTCCGCACGATGACACACTTCAATTAAAGGGGTAATAGCCAGAAAACCAGCCCCTCCTTTAATAGTATGAAACCCTCTAAATACAGCATTTAATAAATCACTGTCCGTTGGAGACTTTTCTAAGTCGGCCAGCTGGTCATTTAATTGATCAACTAAGTCTGAAGCTTCAACTAAAAAATCCTGTAAAATCTCTTCATCCACAGCGTTTACCCCACTTGATTATATCTGCTTAACATGCCTTAAACCTAAGCAATCATTGTGCCACAACATCCCCCCCCTCCCTTACATCGAGGCGTAATACGATTAGGACACATCTTAAGTAAATAATTAAAAAAAATGGGGAGGGAAGGAAATTAAAGGCCAAAGTAATATTAGGTTAAATACCAAGCTCGCCAAGTAAATCATCAACAGCTTCTTGAGAATCAACAGACCCTTGCTTTGATTTTTGAGTCACATTCGGTCCAATGCCTTTCATTTCATCTTGCTGCTGATCCCCCTCTGATTTATCCGGAATGGCATCATAATCATGACGGGAGTCAGAAATAAGCTGTATCAAACTTTGCTCTAATGCTGACACGGTCAATAACACACGGTTTAAGACTTGCCCCGTTAAATCTTGAAATGATTGTGCTAATAAAATATTGGTTAACTCTGTATTGAGTTCACTCAATTGTTTTTGAACCGATTCAGCTTGGTTTTTATCTAAACTATCTTGTATCAGTAAGGTAATCGACTCACTTAAATCCATTGCTCTTTCCGTTGATGCTAAAGTTTTAGAACACGCCTCATCGGTTGAAGAAAGTACATACTCTAATCGCTCGGCTACATCAGGAAGGTCATGCTTGGTTTGCAGTAATAAACGGTTATCCACCAACTCATCTAACGTATTGTGTAAATTATTGGTTAAGCAACTTAAACGCTGATAAAGTTCAGACTCCCTTAATTGGGTAAGTTCATCTAACAACTTCACAGCTTGAGTTTGATTGTTTTCTTGTAACGCATTAAGCAATGCCTGAACTTTTTCTACTTTAATTTGAGTCGCACATGTCATCGAATATCACTCCAACTTAATTTAATCTACAAAAAAACCCTATACAACATCATTATCGTATAGGGTTTTAAATAAAACTAATCACAATTTTTTATATGGTGTTTTAACCACTCTGTCTAACCATTTTGCCTTTCAGCAACGCGTTCAAAGATTTTATGAATTTTGGCATTCAATGTGGCGGCTGTAAAAGGTTTTACAATATAACCATCTACACCAGCTTGTGCAGCTTCTAAGAT
>WFQP01000013.1 GCA_015487015.1 Thiomicrorhabdus sp. | reverse complement strand
CGCGTTGCCAAATTTTAAATGGTAATACCCCCCCCGTAGAAGCCGAAGTTGTTGGGTTTCATGATGACCGACTGTTTTTAATGCCCATTGGCGATACTCATGGCCTAAAACCCAATGCAAAAGTGGTGCCTGTAGAGGGGGGGGTAAAAATTGGTGTTGGTATTAAGATGTTAGGGCGTGTTGTGAATGGTTCAGGGCTTCCACTTGATGGCTTAGGGTCGATTGAGGTTGATCAATACGTTTCACTGGCGGGTGAACGAATTAACCCTTTAGATCGTCACCCGATTAATGAGGTTTTGGATGTTGGCATTAAAGCCATTAATGGCCTTTTAACAATAGGCCAAGGTCAGCGTGTGGGCTTAATGGCTGGTACGGGGGTGGGAAAAAGCGTCTTGCTAGGCATGATGACCCGTTTTACTAGTGCCGATGTGGTTGTCGTTGGATTGATTGGTGAGCGTGGCAGAGAGGTGAACGAGTTTGTTAAACACACATTGGGCGAAGAGGGTTTAAAGCGTGCCGTAGTGGTGGCAACTCCTGCGGATGATCCACCTTTAATGCGATTGCATGGTGCCATGCTTGCAACGGCCATTGCTGAATATTTTCGAGACCAAGGTCTCAATGTTTTGTTATTGATGGACTCCTTAACACGTTTTGCGCAAGCGCAAAGGGAGATCGCCTTGGCCGTTGGTGAGCCGCCTGCCAGTAAAGGCTACCCACCGTCGGTATTTGCTAAATTACCACAACTGGTTGAAAGAGCGGGCAATGGTCGAGAGGGCGCGGGTTCCATTACTGCTGTTTATACCGTATTGGCCGAAGGCGATGATCAATCTGATCCTGTGGTCGATTCAGCGCGTGGCGTATTGGATGGACATATTGTGTTGTCTCGAGAAATTGCAGACGGAGGGCGTTACCCTGCCATTGATATAGAATCTTCCGTGAGTCGAGTGATGGTGGACATCGTTTCAAAAGAGCAATTAGAGCAAGCCCGAGCCTTTAAAAAGCTCTATTCCAGCTACCAACAAAATAAAGATTTAATTAGCGTGGGCGCTTATCGAAAAGGGGCCGATCCATTAATTGATTTAGCCATTGCCAAACAGGCCGATTTAACAAGTTTTTTATCACAAAATATGTCAGATTCCTTTTCAGTGGAAGCCTCGATTTCTGAATTAAATAATACGCTTTCAGCGCCTTCTTAAGCACAGTCTCATGTTAGCAAGAATTAAGCGAATGCAAAAATTGGTTGAGTTAGCAGACATTGAGCTTAATAAAGCGTCGCAAACACTTAGTGCACTGCAAGAGCAGCATGAGCAAGAAAAGGCGCAATTAGTCTCTTTAGTGACTTATAGCAAAGAGTATGCGAATCATTCGTTTAATCAAACCATCGTACTTACCCCTATTCAGCTACAAACCCGATATTGTTTTGGTGATAAATTGCATCAAGCCATTGAGGCGCAGACAGAGCAAGTTAAACGCTTAGAAGAGGTGGCGGATAAGGCGCTCGAAGAGTGGCAAGAAAAAAAAGTAAGAAAAGAGTCTTTATTGGCACTGTTGACAAAATTAAAACAAACGCATCAGGTTGAGATGAATAAACGAGAGCAACGAATGTTAGATGAATTAGCGGCTCAGAAAGTTATTGCAAATAGAGTAAAAAATAAATGATGGCTTAGATCGCCTTCTCTGAATTTGTTTTATTTATTGTGGAGATGGTATAGATATTGCTTTTTCCTGTTTAAAATGAAGCGCATTAAGCGTTTAGGGATGAATGTTTATGATGTTGACAAGTAAATTACCTCAGGCAGAACCATCAGCAGGGATATTACCTTCTCCTTCAGGTGAAACGGTTGATACAGAGAAAAGTATTTTTTCAGGACTATTTTCTTCGATGATGGATGCACAAGTCGCTACTGAATCAGATTCTTTGCGTCAAGTTGATCAGCTTGGTTCTCATGAAGCCACTTTGAATTCAGAGCCATTGTTGGGCGTTGTTGCGCCGTATGATGCTTCTATTGATGGGGTTGTTAAGGATGTTGTAACCCAGCTAGAGTCGTTGAGTTCATCTGGTTTAATGAAGGATGAGGCAATAAGTCTTGGGATAGAAGAGGTGCCAGGAGAGAAAGCGACGTTAGGATTAGAGCAAGCTTCTTTACAAGACCCTGTACAAGCCGTTTCTGTTGAGACAGAGCAAGTACCTTTAGATTTAAATCCTGTTTTAAGCGCTGAATCGGGATTGACTGGCGTTTCTTCTTTTTCTGAAAAGCCGTCCCCTATCGCGGTAGATGTTGAAGTGGGGGAGGAGGCTTTGAGTATATTAGAAGATGAAATTCTTCCCCCCCCTGTTATGCCAGCTTCGATTTCTTTTGGTGCTGAGGCAGAGACTCAGGGGAATACGGTGTTGAATCAATCTGCTAATAGGCCAAATCAACGGCTTGACTTGGCTTCTCCAAATGCGAATTTGAATATGAATGAGGCGGTTGAAGGCGAAGATGTTGAATGGACTGTCACGCAACAGAGGCTTGCGATGCAAGGCGATTCTTCTGTTCAAGCCGAGGCGGTGTCTGTTAATGTGTTGAATCAAAATAGTCGTTCCACCCTGAATCAAGGCGCGACAAGTTGGGGCACTCAGTCATTAGAGGGGCAATCATCTCAGGGACTTGGGCAACAAACTTCGTTTTCTGGTCAGTCATCTCAGCAAGGTTCAAGTCAGTATGCACAGCAACAATCTATGTTTTTTGCACAACAAGGCAGTCAGGCTAGTCAAGAAAGTAAGCAGCTTTCACTGGAACAGCAGATGGCGGTGAAAACGATGAATGATGCGATGGCAAAATCAGAGGGCAAGGAGTTGTTAGGGGGGGCAGAAATTGCCTCTTTGGATCGAAAATCGAACTTGCCTATTGGGTTGCAGAGTATTAATGTTCCCCTTAAACATCCTCAGTGGGGGCAAGCACTTGGGCAACGTATTGTTTTTATGTCGAATAATAGTTTGCAACAGGCTCAAATTACTTTAAACCCACAAAGTTTAGGTCAGATTCAGGTGACGTTGCAGTTGGATAAAGATCAAAAAATGCATATTAATTTGGCGGCTCAAAATGGCATGACGCGAGAGAGTATGGAAAATGCCTTGCCTAGGCTTAGAGAGATGATGGAGCAAGCGGGTGTTCAATTAGGTTCTGTGGATATTAGCGATCAAAAACAGTTTTCAGAAAGTGGTGATGCCCATGAGCATCATGAAAAAAATACATCAAAACATACGTTAGTTGAGGAAGGTAAAGTGGAAGAACAGCCTCTATTAATGACTGGTTCAACAGATAATATTATCGATTATTACGCTTAGGAGCACGATATGACCTTTTTTAAAAAAATAGTAGGATTTTTGTTTGCCACGAGTATGGCGTTAGGGTCATCAGTGGCAATGGCTGATTCTGGTTCGGGGGGGATTCCCGTTTTAGGCGTTGTGATCATTACCTTTTTAATTACAACCGTTGTGGTGGGTGCGTTAATGTATCTATTTTGGTGTAGTAAATCGGGCAGTTGTGATCAAAGTGATTTAATTGAAGAGTTGGAGTCAGCGATTAAATCGGAAGATTTTTCCGTTACACTTAAGTCAGAAAGTGTTGATCCTAAGTTACTGTTTACACTAAATAAACTATTAGAGATGGCCTCTAATAAACTCACCATGCAGATGATTGAGACATCACAAGTGGAGTCTAAAGTAGCTGACTTTGAAGCTCAAATGGAAGAGCTGAATGAAAGCTTAGCCGCTTGTTATGCTCAGCAGCAAGCCCCAGTTGTGAGTGCTCCGAGTTTTGATTCTTCTGAGTTAGTGGATTTATCGTCTCAGTTTGAAGGGTTGGTTCATCAAGCCAATCAACGTTCAATGGAGGTGATTGGTGTAAACAGTGATGTGATTTCAGAGGTGAGTGGTTTAACAGATGAGGTATCTAATGCATCAGGAGTCTTAAAACGACTGGAGGTTGATAGTGGTAATATAGGGGCGGTATTGGTTCTTATTCGAGACATTGCTGAACAAACTAATTTATTGGCGTTGAATGCAGCAATTGAGGCGGCACGAGCGGGTGAGCATGGACGAGGATTTGCCGTGGTAGCTGATGAAGTTCGAATTTTAGCAGGTAAAACACAACAAGCCACAAAAGATATTCAATCGATTATTGAGGAGCTTCAGTCGCATGCGCGTAATGCGGTTCAAATGATGGAAGGCAGTCAAAATCGAGTGGATGTAACACAAGCACAAGCAAATAAAGTGAATGATGTGTTAAACAGTATTGTTGAAACGCTTTCTGAGTTAAAATCGGCTCAGGATGAGTTATCGAGTGCGATTAAAAGTGCATAATACGAACGCTATTTAAATTTATCTTTAGAGCGAAAAGGTACACTAAATATGAAAGCCATTATTGGTACATTAGTTGTTATCGGTACCTTGTTGGGTGGGTACTTGCCCCATGGTGGGTTTGCGATATTAATTCAGCCATTGGAAGTCCTGATTATTTGTGGTGGGGCCATTGGTGCGTACATTATTGCCAATCCTGGCTGGGTTGTAAAAGCGGGGGTTACAGACAGCTTAGCTTTGGCTAAACCAGACCCTTATTCGCAAGAGCTTTATATGGAGCTTTTGGGGCTTATGTTTAAGATTTTTAATAAAGCACGCCGAGAGGGATTGATGTCAATTGAGGCGGATGTGGAGGATCCTCATTCGAGTGAGTTGTTTAACAGTGCGCCTAAAGTGGCCGCAAATCATCATGCACTGGATTTTATTTGTGATTATTTAAGACTGATGATTAGTGGGGCAAGTAACCCTTATCAGTTAGAAGATTTAATGATTTTAGAGTTAGATGCGCATCACCATGAGGCGATGATGCCCAGTGCAGCGATAGGGAAAGTGGGAGAAGGTTTGCCTGCTTTTGGTATCGTTGCAGCAGTATTGGGGATTATTGTAACCATGGGGTATTTAGATGCAGGGCCGATGGAAATTGCACATCATATGTCCGTGGCATTGGTAGGTACCTTTTTAGGAATTTTATTTGCTTATGGATTTGTGGCGCCAATCTCGTCAGATTTGGCCAACCGTGCGGAGGCTGAAAGTGCTTTCTTTATGGTGATTAAAACCAGTTTAATGGCCAATTTAAATGGGTATGCGCCTCAGGTAGCCATTGAGTTTTCTCGTAAAGCGATTCCCAGTAAGGCGAGGCCTTCTTTTGGTGAGGTTGATGAGTTTTTACAGTCACAAAAATAGTCAGACCTAAACACAAGGTTGCATTGCAATGAGTGATGATGAATCCATAATTATTAAACGGTTAAATAAATGTCCACATGTTGCACATGGTGGGGCATGGAAAATTGCGTTTGCAGATTTTATGACCGCAGCCATGGCGTTTTTCTTGATGTTATGGATTTTAGGAGGGGTAAATGATGAGGAGATGAAGGCGATGGCTGAGTTTTTTCGAGACCCTACGGTAATTGATGCCTCTCCGTCAACTCTGGTTGAATCAAAAGAAGCGGGACAAACTGCAGATGCCATGATTGATATGGGCGGCTTTAAAGATGCCCCTAAAAGTGCTGAGGATGGCGAAGGTGAAGGTGCAGGCAAAGCACAAGAAATGGCAAATTTAGAAGCCATGAAAGCGGCTTTAGAGCAACGAATTAAAGAAAATGCTGAGTTAAATCAGCTTAAAGAACAGCTGAAAATAGACATTACCCCCAATGGATTGCAGATTCAAATTTTGGATGATCGAAAGCGTCCAATGTTTGGCTCGGGGGTGGATCTTCCAAAAGAGTATGCGGCTAACTTATTAAGAGAAGTGGGGGCTGTGTTGGCATTCAGCCAAAACAAAATAAGCATTGCTGGTCATACAGACTCTTCGGGCTATCATGCCAGTTCAGAGTACACCAACTGGGAGCTGTCTGCCGATCGTGCCAATGCGGCTCGCAGGCTTTTATTAGAGGGGGGGGTAAATTCGGATAAGATTGCGCAAGCGGTGGGCATGGCAGATACCGTCCCTTTTGATAAAGAAAATCCGTATAATCCTCGAAATAGACGAATTAGTATCATTGTATTAAATAAAGAAGCCGAAGCGCGTTTAAGAAGTTTAAGTGATGCGCCACAGGTGGATGATTTAACGAGCCAAATGAATTTATTAGCGCACTAGAATGCTTGTATTCACTCATGTATAGGTTTTAGAAATATTTAATAGTTTGTGCTCGCTTGATAATGTAAAGGAAAAAAAATGGCCGAAGAAGAAGTAGTTGAAGAAAAAAAGAAGGGTGGCAAAGGATTAATCATTGCGTTAATTGTATTGATTGTGCTTCTTTTAGTGGGCGTAGGTGCATTAGCTTATTTGTTATTAGGTGCAAGCAGCGAGGAAGGAGGTGCTTCCAGTGATACAGAGGTACATGCTTCAGCTGAGCACGGAGAGATAGAAGAAGTCAGTCATGCTAAAGACTATTCGCCTAAATATAAACAATTTGAAGCACCAGGGCCAGAGGCTGTTCCCTTGTATTTTGTAATGGATAAATTTGTGGTGAATTTTAATGGAGAGGGTAAAGCAAAATTTTTAGCGGTAGACTTACAATTTCTTTCTTATTATCCTCAAGTAGTGGGTCCTAATGGAGAGATGGAGAACCTACGCCCTATTTTAAAAAATGATATTCAGCGGTTATTGCGTAATCAAACGTTTAGTCAGCTAGATACGGCAGAAGGCCCTGATCACTTAAGAGCAGAGATTCTTAAAGTTGTGCATAAAGTACTGGAAGCACACAATATTTATCCCGACTTAGTGGAAGATGTTTATATGACCCGTTTTGTGATGCAGTAAGGCATTAATATATGGAAGATATTTTAAGTCAAGATGAAGTCGACGCCCTTTTAAAAGGAATGGGAGGGGGAGATGTTGACACGGAAGACGATGATACGGGTGATGGTAAGGAAGCTAAAAGTTACGACTTTACCAATCAAGAGCGTATTGTTCGAGGGCGGCTTCCTGCGTTAGATATTATTAATGAACGGTTTGCAAGAGGATTTCAACGCCATTTTAATGAGATGATTATGGCCAGCGTGGAAGTGACAGCTGGCGAAGTTAAAATCATTAAAATGATTGATTACTTACGTAATCTTTTTGTACCGACCAGTCTTAATATCTATCGAATTGATCCTTTAAATGGCGTTGCGCTGTTTATTTTGGACTCTAAGTTAATTTTTACGGCTGTGGATATCTATTTTGGTGGTACGGGGCTACTGCCCTTTAAAATTGAAGGACGAGAGTATACACCTGTTGAGATGAGTATGGTGCGCAGTATCTTAGACATTACGACAGAAAACCTTGCGAAAGCTTGGGGTCCCGTTATGGATATTGATATTGAGTACATGCACTCTGAAATGAATCCTAAATTTGCAGGAATCGTTGATCCAACCGATATGATCGTGGTAAGTCAAATTAATGTAAGGTTTGAAGGTGTGGAAGGGCGTGTGGATATTGTTATGCCTTATGCCATGCTGGAACCTGTTCGAGATAAGCTTGAAGAGGGGGTACAAAACTTACAAGGCGAGAGTGATAATCGTTGGTCAAGAACCCTTAAAGAAGAAGCTAAAAATATTGATATTGGACTCAGTGTGAATTTAACTGAGGTGCAAATGAGTATGGATGACCTGATGAAAATGAAAAAAGGGGATATTATTCCGTTGGATATGCCTAAACAGGTCACCATTCAGGCAGAAGGCATTTCAATTATGCGAGGTGTTCTGGGTGAGAGTAATCAGAAAAAAGCAGTGAAGGTGGATCAAATATTGCATCACCCCGCTTATCAAGAGCGAACCATTGAAAATGTGAAGGAATGGTACAATGAGTGAAAAAGACGAAACTGAAAATGAAGATTTAAGTGCATGGGGTGATGCGTTAGCGGAGCAGGCCGATGCGGAAGAGTCTGGTGATGATTCTTCTGAGGCAGACCCTTGGGGAGATGCGTTGTCGGAGCAAGCCGATGCGGAAGCTCAAGCGGGTGTTGAGCCAGATGATATAAGTTCGGCTGCATTTGACCAACTGGCGGCTGAGCGTGGAGATGGTAAAAATAAAGTAGATTTAGATGTACTGCTTGATATTCCTGTTACTTTACAACTTGAAATCGGACGTACAAAGGTTTCAATTCGAAATTTATTATCCTACACTCAAGGCTCCGTGGTTGAGATGGATCGTTTAGCAGGTGAACCATTAGACTTACTGGTTAATGGCACTTTAATTGCACACGGCGAAGTCGTTGTGGTGAATGATAAATTTGGGGTTCGCTTAACGGATGTGGTGAGCCCTCAAGACCGAATTAAAAAATTAAAATAATGTGTAAACATCACAGTACAGCGGCTCTCTTAGCAACTTTATTTGGATCCCTATTTTATACGAGTGTTTCGCTTGCGGAAGCAACGGCAAGCATTGGAGAGTCTGTAACGCGCCCGAGTGAATATTTTGGTCAGATCATGCTCTCGTTAGTATTGGTGTTGCTTATTATTTTTTTAGCGGCATGGGTATTACGTCGTTACAGTCGATTTCCTGGTGTGGCGGACGGTAATTTAAAAGTAATTGGTGCGTTATCGGTTGGTCAAAGAGAACGGATTCTTTTGTTGCAGGTTGGACAAGAGCAAATCGTAGTAGGTGTTACCTCGAATAAAATTACCACGTTACATCAACTTGAAGAACCCGTGCAAGTAAAGGATAATGTGCCAATGGGCAGTCAATTTTCTAAGCGATTACAAGATGCTCTAAACCCTAAAAAAGGTGTTTTAAATCCTAAGGAAGCCCCAAAAACTCATCGTGAAAACTCTTAAAACGGTACTTTTTCTTACGTTCGCTTTCTTTCCTATTTTATCGTGGGCGATGCCTGGTATTCCCGCTTTTACGGTTGAAACCGATGCAGAGGGCTCTCAAGACTATACATTAACGATGCAAATACTGTTGTTGATGACAGGGTTAACCTTGTTACCAGCTGCCTTAATTGCCACCACCTCGTTTTTACGAATAGTGATTGTACTCGCACTGCTTCGTCAAGCCTTGGGTACAATGCAAACGCCTTCTAATCAAGTATTGATTGGGCTTGCGTTGTTTCTAACCCTTTTTATTATGGGGCCCGTGCTGGATAAAATTTACAATGAAGCGGTTAGTCCTTATTTAGAAGAAGAGATTCAGTTTAAAGAGGCCGTGGAGCGAGGCTCTAAGCCAATGCATCAGTTTATGTTGCAGCAAACACGAGAAGATGACTTGGGTATGTTTGCTGAAATGGCAGATGTTACCTTATCGGATCCTCAGGCGGTACCATTTCAAGTCTTGATTCCTGCCTTTATGGTCAGTGAGTTAAAAACGGCCTTTCAAATAGGGTTTATGATTTTTATTCCCTTTTTAATCATTGATTTAGTTGTGGCAAGTTTACTGATGGCGATGGGGATGATGATGCTATCACCGATGATTATTTCACTACCATTTAAGCTCATGTTATTTGTATTAATTGATGGTTGGGTGTTGGTGGTGGGCACTTTAGCCAATAGCTTTGTTGTACCGGGAGGTATCTAATGCAGCAAGAGTTTGTGTTAACTTTAGGGCAGCGAATGTTAGAAGTGGTTGCCATGCTTTCGGCTCCACTATTAATTCCTGCTTTATTGGTGGGGTTGTTGGTTGGCATGTTTCAGGCTGCCACACAAATTAATGAAATGACCTTAAGCTTTATTCCAAAATTAATGATTGTTGGGGTGGCATTAGTGGTTGCCGGTCCTTGGATGTTAACGACTTTAATATCCTTTACCAGAGAGCTGTATCTAAACATTCCTGCAATGATCGGGTAACGAGAGGTTGGTAGCGATATGACCTTTAGCTATTCTGAATTTTTACAATTGGCGGGGTTATATTTTTACCCTTTCGTGCGCATATCGGCTATGTTTGCGATTATTCCCATTTTCTCTTCACGTTCTGTTTCGGTTAAGTTTAAACTCATTTTAACGGTTTTTATCACTTTAGCGATTGCGCCTTCCTTAGCACTGCCTCCTCCAGTTGACCCTTTTACATGGAAGGGGGTTCTATTTATTTCACAGCAAATATTAATTGGCCTTGCGATGGGTCTGATTTTTTTAGTAGTTTTTCAAGCATTTGTTATGGCTGGGCACATGATTGCGATGGCGATGGGTTTGGCATTTGCATCAATGGTTGACCCCGGAACTGGGGCGCAATCTCCGATTGTTTCTCAATATTTTACGATTGTTGTAACGCTCTTATTTTTAGCATTAAATGGACATTTACTGGTAATTCAAGTGGTCGTAGAGAGCTTTGAGTACTTACCAATAGGGGTTTCATTTTTAAACCGAGAGAGTTTAAGATTGGTTTTTGAATTTGGCAGCTATATTTTTTTATCAGGCGTGTTAATTGCCTTGCCAGCGGTAACGGCACTTTTGCTAGTTAATATTGCATTTGGTGTGGTCACACGAGCGGCACCTGCTCTTAATATTTTTGCCGTCGGTTTTCCCATTACCTTGTTAGCAGGGCTTATTTTACTCTCTCTCATTACGCCTTTGATGTTACCCCATCTACAAGATTTAATTCGCAGTGCACTGGTGACGATAAGCCAATTGCGATTAACAGAGGGCTAGGGCGATGGCTGAAAATGCAGACGGCTCAGAAAAGTCCGAAGAACCCACCGAGAAAAAATTACGAGAATCCAGAGAGAAAGGACAAGTTCCTCGTTCAAGAGAGTTGACTACATTATTAGTCACTCTATCCGCAGCCGTTTTTTTACTGCTTTATGGCGCACAGATGATTGTGGATTTTGAAGTCATTATGGTCAAAGGATTAAGCTTTGATCGAGACATTGCGTTTGATACGCAGGCGTTATTTCGTTTGATTGGTGCGTTATTTGAAACAGCGTTGTATTTAATTTTACCTTTTTTATTGTTAATGACTTTGATCGCCTTAGTTGCGCCTATCTTATTAGGGGGCTGGTCTTTTAGTGTGAAGGCGATCTCCCCTAAATTGAGTAAACTTAATCCCATTTCGGGGATTAAGCGAATGTTTTCAACCAAGGCGTTGCTGGAGTTGTTTAAAGCGTTTGCAAAATTTACATTAATTTTATCGATGGCTGTCTTTTTTATCTACACAACTTTTGGTGAAATTTTAGCGTTAGGTGTTGAGCCTCTACGATCTGCTTTGGGTCATGCTGGGATTTTGATTGTGCAAGCCTTTATTTTTGTTAGCTTATCTTTGTTAATTGTTGCAGCGATTGATGTGCCTTTTCAGTTATGGGACCACAATAGACAGCTGTTAATGACTAAACAAGAGGTGAAAGAAGAGCATAAGCAGCAAGAAGGGAATCCTGAGGTTAAAGGCCGTATTAGACAGGTTCAGCGAGAGATGTCGCAACGCCGTATGATGGAAAAGGTGCCCGATGCTGATGTGATTATTACTAATCCAACACATTTTGCAATTGCCTTAAAATATGATACGGACTCTATGCAAGAACCTATTGTGTTAGCCATCGGTGCTGACTTTATGGCGGCTCAAATTAGAACCGTTGCGACCGAGAAGAATATAACCATTATAGAAGCACCGCCATTGGCGCGTGCTTTATACTATAATGCAGAGATTGATCGGCCCATTCCATATGAGTTGTTTAAAGCAGTGGCCTCGATTTTAGCCTATGTTTATCAATTAAAAGAGCATGGCAAGGCTGAGCAAGTAGATTTTTCAGCCTTACCCATACCTGATAACATGAAAACCGATATAGAGTAATAAACTAAGCGACGCATGGACTTTAAACAACTGTTTATAAAAATTAAAAAGGTATTAAAGGATGGTTTAGGCATTCCAATTGCGGTGCTTGCATTGCTTGGAATGATAACCATTCCGATGCCCCCTTTTTTATTGGATATCTTTTTTACCTTTAATATTGCCTTGTCCTTGGTTGTATTGGTCTTGACGTTGTATGCAAAAAGACCGCTTGATTTTGCAATTTTTCCCACGATTATTCTTCTCGCAACGCTGTTTCGTTTATCACTCAATATAGCCTCTACTCGTGTTATTTTGCTTGAAGGGCATAATGGTGGCGCAGCGGCAGGTCAAGTAATTGAGGCATTTGGTGAGTTTGTTATTGGTGGAAACTTAGCCGTTGGTCTGGTAATTTTTGCGATTTTAGTAGTGATTAACTTTGTGGTGATTACCAAAGGTGCGGGGCGAGTAGCCGAGGTGAGTGCTCGTTTTACCTTAGACTCCATGCCTGGTAAACAAATGGCCATTGATGCTGATTTGAATGCAGGCCTTATTACACAGGAGGAAGCTCAGGTTCGACGCTCTGACATTGCTATGGAAGCAGAGTTTTATGGTTCCATGGATGGGGCAAGTAAGTTTGTTCGAGGGGACGCTATTGCAGGAATTTTAATTCTATTTATCAATTTAATTGGTGGCTTGGCAATTGGAATGGTACAGCATGGTTTGCCTTTTACGGAGGCTGGAAAGGTCTACACTATTTTGACGCTAGGGGATGGGTTGGTTGCTCAAATTCCAGCACTGCTTCTCTCTACGGCAACTGCAATTATTGTCACTCGTGTAACGGGGGCAGATAAAAAAGACATGAGCGAACAAATGCAAGAGCAGATGTTTGCAACGCCCCAAGCGCTTGGAACAGCGGCGGGTATTGTTGGCGTGATGGGCTTGATTCCGGGAATGCCAAACTTTGCTTTTTTGACCTTTGCGGGAATTGCTGGTGGTGGGGCTTATTTGATTTATCGAAAGCAAAAGGCGATACCAGAATCTGATGTAGATTTATCGGAAATTGAGGCGGAAGAGGAAGTTAAACCTTCGGATTTAAGTTGGGATGATGTTCAAAATGTAGACGTGCTTGGTTTAGAAGTGGGGTATCGATTGATTCCTATGGTCGATCAAGCACAGAATGGTCAGTTGCTTGATCGGGTAAAAGGGGTACGGCGTAAGGTATCACAAGAGTTGGGTTTTTTGGTTCCCCCTGTGCATATTCGTGATAATTTAGACTTAAAGCCCAATCAATATAGAATCATGTTAATGGGTGTTCCTTTGGGATTGGGGGAAGTATTTCCAGACAAAGAGTTAGCCATAAATCCTGGGCAAGTTTTTGGTGAAGTCGCGGGAATTGCCACCAAAGATCCTACGTTTGGATTGGATGCTGTTTGGATCAATCCTAGCGACCAAGATCAAGCACAAGCATTAGGCTATACGGTGGTGGATGCCAGTACCGTAGTGGCAACGCATGTCAGTCAAGTGATTCAAGATTATGCGTACGACTTATTTGGGCATGATGAAACTCAGCAATTGCTTGATAAGTTAAAGAAAAGCTCACCTAAATTAGTTGAAGAGTTGGTGCCTGATAAACTCTCTTTAGCCGTAGTGGTACGAGTGTTGCAAAATTTATTAAGAGAAAAAGTGCCCATTAAAGATATGCGGACGATTTTAGAGGCATTGACAGAGAAAGCCTCCAGTACGACCGATCCAAATGAGTTGACGATTTTTGTACGAACCGCGTTAGGCCGTGCGATTGTTCAAGAAATTGTTGGCAGTGAGGAAGAACTTAAAGTTATTACTTTGGACCCAAGTTTGGAACAGATTTTGCTACAGGCCACACAGGGTGCGCCAGATGGACAGTTGGCGATTGAACCGGGGTTAGCCGAGCGATTGCACCGGTCGTTAAAAGAGGAGTCTCAAAAGCTAGAGGCAACAGGACAGTCTCCAGTGCTGTTGGTTGCACCCCAGATACGAGCACAGTTGGCGCGTTTATTTAAATACAGTTTGCCTGAGTTATTTATTCTTGCGTATTCTGAGGTGCCAGAAAATCGACAAATTAGTGTTGTCGCAAATGTAGGGCAAGGAGGCTAGAGTGAAGATAAAACGCTACTTTGCACCTACAATGCGCTTAGCCATGAATTTAGTGCGTAAAGAGCATGGTGATGATGCGGTCATCTTGTCTACGAAAGACGTGGATGGGGGGGTAGAAATTGTGGCCGCTCTGGATCCTGAGGCCATGCAGTATCAAGAAGAACACTTGCATCAAAATACGGTCTCTGGCAGTACTTATCAAAGCCCAGAAACCTTAGCTTCTCCAGCAATAGGGGGGGGAGAAAATAGTCAGGAACTTGCTGGAATGGCCGCAGAGATACAAGCGGTTAAAGCGATGCTTGAAAATCAGTTGTCTGGATTAGCTTGGGGACAGACTTCTCAAAATGATCCGCATAAAATAGAGTTGATTAAAAAGTTATTACAGCTTGGAATTGGCTGGAATTTGAGTCAAAAATTAGTCGAAGCCATTGATGCCAAAAGCCCGCAGGCTTGGGCAGATATTTTGCGCAATATGGAGCGGTCACTTTTGGTGGAAGAGCGTGACATGATTGAGCGTGGCGGAGTCATTGCATTAGTGGGGCCAACAGGGGTTGGAAAAACAACCACCATTGCCAAAATAGCCAGCCGTTTTGTGATGCGAAATGCACCTCAAGAACTTGCATTAATTACGACAGATTGTTATAAAATTGGGGCACAAGCACAACTTAAAACGTTTGCTGATTTGATTAATGTTCCTGTACATGTCGCAACAACGCAAGGGGAACTTTATGCGTTGTTAGCTTCACTAAGACATAAAAAAATGATATTAGTGGATACGGCAGGAATGAGTCAGCGAGATTTACAGTTATCACAACAGCCAACCTCTGGGCATGAAGGAGCCACTAATGTTCGTAACTATTTGGTTTTGTCAGCGGCAACACAATTGAATGTAATGACGGATATTGTGGGTTCATTTGGTAAAATGGGAATCAAAGGTTGTATTTTAACCAAGGTAGACGAAGCCTTGCAGTTGGGCAATATTTTAACGCTTCTAATTGAAGCACAACTTCCAATTTCATTATTGTCCAGTGGACAACGCGTACCCGAGGATTTAGAACTGGTGAGAAGCAGAGAATTGATTGATCGAGCCATTGTGTTGGGGCATCAAAATAAAAATGTCTCTCAAGATGAACAAGCATTCCGTATGGGAATGGGAAAGGAGATAACCGATGCTCAATGATCAAGCAGCAGGCTTGCGAGCAATGCAGTCAAAACCAACAATGGCCAGTACTGAGCAGCATAAGCCTGTGCGAGTGATCGCCGTTGCTAGTGGAAAAGGTGGGGTAGGTAAAACCAATGTATCGGTAAACTTGGGGGTCTCATTAAGTAAAATGGGAAACCGAGTTTTATTGATGGATGCCGACATGGGGCTTGCCAATGTTGATATTATGTTAGGATTACAAACCAAATATAATTTATTGCATGTATTAGAAGGTAAAAAAACACTTGAAGAGGTGATTGTTGAAGGTCCAGGTGGCCTGAGAATCATTCCAGCCGCATCCGGTGTGAGCCGAATGGCTCAGTTAAGCGCCGTGGAAAATGCAGGGATAATTAATGCTTTTTCAGAGTTAAGTGATCAACTTGATGTGTTAATTGTGGACACGGCGGCAGGGATTGCCGACAGTGTTGTGAGTTTTTGCCGAGCGGCGCAAGAGGTAGTGGTAGTGGTGACAGATGAACCCGCTTCGATTACCGATGCGTATGCGTTAATAAAAGTATTAAGTCGAGAGCAACAACTCACGCGCTTTAGACTCTTGGCTAACCAAAGCCGTTCAGAAAAACATGGTCGGCAACTGTATGAAAAATTGGCAAAAGTTTGCGAACAGTTTTTAGATGTTAGTTTGGATTATTTGGGTTCGATACCCTTTGATCACGATTTACGCGATGCGGTACAAAAACAGATTCCTGTTACGGTTTATAAGCCGCACAGTGACTCAGCACAAGCCTTTAGAATAATAGCTCAACAGGTTGAAAAATGGCCTGTTCCAAAAGGGGCTACGGGGTATTTACAGTTTTTTGTTGAAAATTTATTTCAATCAGGGCATTAGAGTTCTATGACGGGTACAACTGCATACGAAGACGTTCAAAAGCAAACGGATAATGGCGTGCAAGAGCTCGAGCAATATTTACCTTTGGTTAAGCGAATTGCTTACCATTTAAAGGGACGATTGCCTGACAGTGTGTTTGTGGATGATTTGATACAGTCAGGCATTGTTGGGCTGATGGAAGCCATGCAAAAATTTAATTCGAATCAAGGTGCCAGCTTTGAAACCTATGCTGGGATTCGAATTAGAGGCTCCATGTTGGATGAAATTCGTAAAGGAGATTGGACGCCTCGTTCGGTATACAGAAAATCAAGAGCGGTGAGTGAAGCCATTAATCAAGTTGAATCTCGGTTAGGGCGAGAAGCGCGGGATGAAGAAATTGCCATGCAGATGGATGTTTCGATTGAAGAGTATTATCATATTCTGCAAGATACCAATTCAGTGCAATTGCTTTCAATTGATTTACCTGATCATCATGAATTATCGGAAGATCGAATGGTCAGTAACGGTGCAACCCCTTTTGCAGAACTCGTTGAAACGGGTTTTCAAGAAGCACTTGTGGATGAAATTTCCAGTTTGCCTGAAAAAGAGAAGTTAGTAATGTCTCTGTATTATGATGAAGAGTTAAATTTAAAAGAAATTGGTGAAGTGTTGTCTGTCAGTGAATCGCGCGTTAGCCAAATACATAGCCAAGCCATTAAAAGAATTAGATCTCGTATGGCTGACTGGATTAAATAGTGAATTAAGTAGTATTAGGAATAAAAAAATGCAAATGAATAGAGATATGAATATTTTAGTTGTCGATGATTTTTCGACCATGCGACGAATTGTTAAAAACCTACTGAAAGAGCTGGGTTTTCATAAATTTGATGAAGCCGATGATGGGGCAACCGCTTGGCCAATGGTGCAGACAGGAAAGTATGATTTTATTGTCAGCGATTGGAACATGCCTGATATGACGGGACTTGATTTATTAAAACATGTTCGAGCCGATGCGAATTTGCAAAATACGCCATTTTTATTGATTACGGCAGAGGCAAAACGCAGTCAAATCTTAGAAGCCGCGCAAGCAGGTGTAGACGGTTATATTG
>WFQP01000012.1 GCA_015487015.1 Thiomicrorhabdus sp. | reverse complement strand
ATGTATAAAAGCGATCAATATAATTTACATCTAAAAAGGTCAAAGATAGACGGACTTTACGTTTTTAAAGAGAACTAGAATATCATTTTATAATAATGAGTTCTTTTGGAGTTAATAGTAACTAATTGAATTATAAGGTAAATATCAATATATCTGTTTCATTCGTAGTAAAAGCCCTCCCTGATTTTACTCGTACAAACTTCGCATAATGTATATTATGTTAAATTGGTACTTGAGTGAAACATCCTAAATAAGGCCTATCCCCTCTACATTTTAAAATAGCGTTTTATTAAACATAAATTGGGGTTTTTACATGATGCGTCTTTGCATCATGCCATCCCTTTGATTTTAAGACAGAATGGTTAAAATGATTTCAGGTGGTCTGCCAATAACAACTTTATCACCTATTTGAATAATGGGACGCTCAATGAGTTTTGGGTGTTGAACTAAAATATCCAACCACTCATCATCCGTTTTAATATCGTCCTTGCTTAATCCAAGCTCTTTAAATAAGGTTTCACCGGTGCGAATAATCTTTAACGGAGATACCGACATTGAGGCACACAATTGTTTTAAAGTCTCTTTACTGGGTGTTTGCTCAAGGTAACGAACTTCTTCAATCTCTACATTATTGTCTTGAAGTATTTTAAGACTGGCACAACTCTTAGAGCATTTTGGGTTGTGGTAAATGGTGGCTTTAGTCATGTTGTTCGTGCTCCATTGAGTCATTTTTTGAATCATTTTCCAATCGGTTACTTAAGGCCGATTCCACCGCTTCAATACGAGACTTACAGAGCTGATACGCTCTTGTCGCATCATCCACCATTGGAACCAGCTCATCAATATCCACTTCGGATGTATCCGATAATTTTTGAGCAATTTCTTGCAGTTTTTGATAATTTTCTTTAAAGCTTTCTGCTGTTTGAGTCATGTTGACCCCCCTCTTTTTAAAATACCTTTTTGGGTGTCAATTTGAGCTGACACGCAACCATCGACAAATTCCAGATCTACTGTTGCCACATTTAACGCCTCTTTGGCTGTGGTAATCGGCTTATGTGTTTTAGGGTTTTGAGCAATATTAAACCCTCGGTTAAGCTGGGTTTTAGGTCCTGAGCTTAAAATAAGGGCAATCCACTGTTGAATGGACTGCTTTTTTTGTACCACAACTCGGTCTACATTTTGTTGTACGGTTTGTTGTAACTGCTCAAGCCCCATCTTTTTCAAGACTACTCGGTTTTTTAATTGCACCTTAATGGAGCCCATTAAATCCTTTAGGTGGTGCTGCTTTACTTGAAGCTGCTGCTCACTTAAACGACGAACCTCTGAATCTAATGGTTCAACTCGCTGTTTCCAATGAAATAAAACCCGTTGTGAGCCATGAGAAATAGTTTGATTTAAACGGTTTAATGTTTGTTCTAACTGTTTAACAGAGAGCTTACTTGTATGTTCAATTTTGCGCCAATTGGCTTGTGCCTGCTGAGCTTTCTGAAAAATTTGGTGACGAATGTATCCGATCACTTTGCTGGGCGTATCAAACTTCTGATTGGCCACTTCATCTAAAATAGTGCTGTCTCTTTCATGACCAATGCCCGTAATAACGGGCAGGCTGGCATCACATAATAACTTGGCAAGCGAGTAAGTATTAAGTGTATGCAAATCAAGTTTTGCCCCCCCACCTCTAATGACAACCAGTGCATCAAATGGGCTGGACTCATGCAGTGCATGAACGGCTTGAAAAGCGATTTGCATCTCTTTTTGTACTGCATCGCCCTGAAAAGCACTGTAAAAATAGGTGAATTCGCATAAATTTTGAGCGTGTAAAAGGTCGGCATCGGCTCTAAAGTCTCCCAATCCTGCTGCATCGGGCGGGGCTATCACAGCCACCCTAAAGAAATCACTGGGCAGAATAAACTGTTTATTTTGCTGGTAAACCCCCTCTCGAATTAACTGCTTTCGAATGTCACTCAAGTTTTTCTCTAAGGCACCCAGAGTATAGTTTGAATCAATATCTTGCACCACAATAGAAAAACCATATTGCTCATGAAAGCTAACCTCAGCCAATAAGAGTATTTTTTGCCCAGTAGCCAAAGTACTGCCAGTTTCCGTTTCAAACCGTTTTAATAACCCCGTTGCTTGGCTTTGCCAAATCATGGCTCGGCAACTGGCAATAGTTTTTCCTTGCGCATCGCTTTGAGTTAACTCTAAATACACATGTCCACGCCGAGTATTTAAATTCGCGATTTCAGCTCTTACCCAAACAGCACCGGGCAGCGCTTGGCGCAGGGCGGCTTGAATATTTCTGAGTAAACTTGAAAGCTCAATGCCTTTCTCTTGAGTCTCTGAGACAGGGGGTTCTGTAAACAACATCGGTTGTGCATTATGTGCTTGCCCAAGTGGCTGTGGCTGATTGGTCAACATCGTTGTGTCAGAGACAGGTAGCCAGCGTTTAAACTCATCCACAGAATCGGTTAAATCGGCGGGAATATACCACTTTCTACTGGAGGCATCCCAACGCGCACCCAGCTGTTTGGCCTGATCTTTCTCTCTAAAAGGAACGTCTAAAAAAATCATGGTTTATCTTCAATACGTTGCATTTCAGTTAATACCAATTGATAAGCGGCTTCCACTACCTCAATTCCAGCCCCCTCTTTAAAAGCGTTTTCCGACAAGTAGCGTCGCCACATACGTGCGCCAGGTAATCCATGAAATAATCCCAGCATATGGCGGGTAATTTGATTTAATTTCCCCCCCCCTATTAAGTGTTGCTCAATATAAGGGAACATGCTGTACAAAACCTGCTCTCGACTCAGCATGGTTTGCGACTCGTTATAAAACAACGAGTCCACCTCGGCCAACAAATAAGGGCGTTCATAAATGGCACGACCTAACATGATCCCATCAACAGCCGGCAACGGTTGTTTTGATTCTGGCAACCAGCCGTTTATTAAGTGTTCGCGGGCTTGCTCTAAATGTGTGATGCCACCATTAATCGCAACGGGTAACTCTGAAAAACTTTGTTTAATTTGGTGAACCCAGTCATACCTTAAAGGGGGAATATCCCGATTTTCTTTAGGGGACAAGCCTTGTAACCACGCTTTTCTGGCATGAATAATCACCCCATCAACGCCCTCTTTCACTAGCCCTTCAATAAAAGCATGCAATAGATCAAAGTCCTCTTGCTCATCAATGCCTATTCGGCACTTAACCGTGATAGGAATATCAACACATGCCTTCATTGCGGCTACACAGTCCGCTACCAACTTGGGGTGCTCCATTAAACACGCGCCAATCATATTATTTTGTACACGATCGCTTGGGCAACCCACATTCAGGTTAATTTCAGAATAGCCCCACTGCTCACCCAATTGCGCACACTGTGCCAGCTCCTCTAATTTACTCCCCCCTAATTGCAACACGACTGGCGCATCCGAATCATCATGCCCTAAAAACCGAGGTAAATTATTACCATAAATAATCGCGCCAGTGGTTACCATCTCACTGTACAACCAAGCCTGCTTGCTTAATTGACGATGAAAATAACGGCAGTGACGATTGGTCCAATCGAGCATCGGCGCCACACTAAATTGGTTGGCACTGTTACGTTTGGATACTTGGATTGCGTTCAGGTTTAATGTGCTTTCTGTGCTTAAGGTTGGCATGAAATGTCTCTATAAAAATATAAGAATTATTATATATTAGAGATTGAGTCGTAAAAAAGAACATTACTTAAATTCACTTAAAAAATTCATACTTATTTTTTAAACTCGCTAGAATAGCTCAACCACTATTTTAATCTCCCACTGTTGAAAGGTTTTGTTTTAGATGCAAACAGCTCGTGAACTTTTTTCTTTAATTTTTAAAAAAGAGAATATCCCCTCTGAACAACTGGTTCGTTGTGAACTGGCCTGCTCTATTGCCATTGAAGCGCAAAGCGTACCAGAGTCGGGTGTGGTGCGCAGTGTCGATGTCGCGCAAATTCTTTCGACACTGAGTGTGGATGAAGAGACCTTAATTGCCACCTTGGTAAGTGACACCAACCTCGTCAATATTTACACCATTGAAATGATCGAAGAGCGCTTTGGTAGATCCACAGCAGAACTGGTGGCTGGAATTCGTAAACTCAATCAGTTTAAAGAGTTTGATATTAATCGACGCTCCGATGATGTTCAAAATGAACGATTGCGCCAAATGCTGTTGGCAATGACTTCCGATATTCGCATTATGATTGTCAAGCTGGCTTACCGTGTGGCTCGGTTACGTCATTTAAAATATGAAGACCCTGAGGTTTGTCATCAAATTGCATCTGAAACGGAGCTTATTTTCTCCCCCCTTGCCAACCGACTTGGAATTGCGCAATTAAAATGGGAGCTGGAAGACCTCTCTTTTCGTTATTTGCATGAAAAAGAGTACAAAAACATTGCCTCTCAATTAAATGTGAAGCGTACCGAGCGAGAAGCGTACATTAGCCGAACCATTGAAATCCTCGGCAATCTATTAAGTTCACATAATATTAAAGCCAATATTTCAGGCCGCCCCAAACACATTTACAGTATTTGGAAGAAAATGCAGCGTAAGCAGCTCCCTATGGATGAACTGTACGATTTAAGAGCCGTTCGTATTTACGTCGATTCCGTTAAGGACTGCTACGAAGTCTTAGGCCTGATTCACAGTCGTTGGAACTACGTGAAACAAGAGTTTGACGACTACATTGCAACGCCCAAAGAGAATGGCTACCAGTCAATTCATACCGTCATTATTGGCCCCGAAGGCAATACGGTTGAAATTCAGATTCGAACGCCAGAAATGCACTACAACTCCGAATACGGTGTGGCCGCTCATTGGCGCTATAAAGAGGATGGTAAAGGCTTTGATAAACAGTTAGAGAAAAGTATTTCAAATGTTCGACAACTGCTTGAAAGCTCTAATGATCCTGAAATATTTAAAGAGATCAGCACCGAGCTGCAAAGCCAAAATATTTTTGTGATGACTCCTAAAAATGAAATCATTACGCTAAGACAAGGTGCCACCCCACTTGATTTTGCCTACAATATTCACACGCAACTGGGTCACCGTTGCCGTGGTGCCAAACTTAACGGACGCATTAAGCCACTCAGTACCCCCTTAAAAACGGGCGATAAAGTTGAAATTTTAACCATTAAAAATGGGCAACCTAGCCGTAACTGGCTCAATCCAAACCTTGGCTACTTAACCAGCAGCAGCGCACGCAACAAAGTTCGAAACTGGTTTAATAAACAGAACAAAGAGGAGAATATTCAAGCAGGAGAGGCGATTTATCATCGAGAGATTAAACGCCTTCATGCAGAATCCTTAACCCTGTCACAACTATTAGACCGTTTTAAATACAGTGATAAAGAGGCCTTTTTTGAAGACATCGGTAAAAGCCGAATCAATGAACGCCAGCTGGCCGGTGCGATCCAAAAGCTGTTAAAGCCGCAAATAAAACAGGGAAGCAATCAAGCCTCGTTTAGCTTTAAAACCAAAGAAAATAATCAAGAGGTCGAGCACACCACCGCTTATGTGGTTGGAGCAACTCATCTAAAAACTAATTTAGCCCCCTGCTGTCAGCCTAAATTTGATGATGATATTGTTGGCTATGTGACTCGTGGGCGTGGAATTACGGTACACAGCAGTGGTTGCGTAAACATTTTGAACTTAACCCATGATGAGTTACAACGTTTGATTGATGTGTCATGGAGTAAAGAACAAGCCGAGCAACCCGACTATCAAGCCAGTTTACACATTATTGCCTTTGACCGAAAAGGATTATTGCGTGATGTGATGACCACACTTGCAGAACTGAACGTTAACTTAATTGACAGCCAAACGCACACCAACTTACAAGAGCGCACTGTAGACATGAATTTAACTTTAGAAATTGACAGCAACGTAGTATTAGGCGATATTCTGGATTATATTGAGCGCATCAAAAATATTGAATCGGCCTCTATTTCAAGGCAGTAAGGTTTTACCCCCCCCTCTTTTTATAATTTAAGAAGTCTCGATATTGTAAAAGTCCTGTAGTCCTCCCCCATTATGGGCTTAGTTAAACCCAGGCACATTTTCACATCAAGCCTGGCATTATCAGCTAATTAAGAAGGGATTTTTAAAAAAAAAGGGGGGGGGAAACTTAATCTTAAATTTTAGGCATAAAAAAACCCCCAATAAGTGAACTTATTGGGGGTTTAGAATGTGGCGTCCCGTAGGGGAGTCGAACCCCTGTTACCGCCGTGAAAGGGCGGTGTCCTAGGCCTCTAGACGAACGGGACATTTTTTGGGGTTTATTTCAATTGCTTTGCCTTAATTTCTTCGTTGGTCGTCGGT
>WFQP01000011.1 GCA_015487015.1 Thiomicrorhabdus sp. | reverse complement strand
CTATTGACCCGAATAATGGCTTCGTAATCCCGTCCAATCTCTTTTGGATCAATCGGCAAATAGGCCACATTCCAAGGTTGATTGGGCTGTTGTTTTAATAAACATTTACGAATGGCGTCTTGGTGACTGCCAGAATAGGCGGTGTATACCACCTCCCCCACCCACGGATGACGAGGATGCGTTTCTATTTTAGTCACCTCTTCAACCACGGGCACCCATTGATGTGGTTTCGACAAATCCAATTTTGGGTCAATGCCTTCACTAAACAGGTTCATGGCTAAGGTTACAATGTCCATATTTCCTGTACGTTCGCCATTGCCCAATAAAGTTCCTTCAATACGATCTGCGCCTGCCAATAACGCCAGTTCCGCTGCCGCAACCGCACAGCCTCGATCGTTATGAGTATGAATTGAAATGAAAGTCGATTCTCTATTTTCTAAATGCTGAATAAAGTATTCCACTTGATCGGCAAAACGATTAGGTGAGGTACTTTCTACCGTAGAGGGTAAATTTAAAATGCACTTATTTTCTGGCGTTGGTTGCCAAACGTTCATGACCGCTTGGCAAACTTCCACCGCATAATCGGTTTCAGTTTGTGAAAAACTTTCAGGAGAATATTGAAAAATCCATTGTGATTCAGGGTTTTTTTCAGACGCTTTTATTGCATACGATTTTACCCATTGTGCACCTTGAACCGCCATGGCTTTAATTTCAGCTTGGCTTTTTTCAAACACATGATCACGTTGTACTTTAGATGTGGTGTTGTACACGTGTATTACGGCTTTTTTAACTCCTTCAAGCGCTTCATAGGTGCGTTCAATTAAATGTTCTCTGGCTTGTACCAGTACTTGAATGGTTACATCGTCTGGAATTAAATTGTCTTCAATTAACCGACGCGTAAAATCAAACTCCAACTGACTGGCCGATGGAAACCCTATTTCAATGGTTTTAAATCCAATTTGAATCAACTGATGCCAAAGCGCTAATTTTTGATCTACGCTCATGGGGTTCGCTAAGGCCTGGTTGCCATCGCGCAAATCCACACTGACCCAGATAGGGGCTTGAGTGTGTCGTTGGTTCGGCCACTGACGATTGGGTAAATCGGGTGTAACCGTTGGATGATATTGATTGAAATTCATCATGATATTTAAACTTTGTATTTTTTAGAATCTTGAAAGTTATTTTATCGCTAAAGAGGGTGTATTTTATTGCTAATAATTGATGTTAAACGACCTTTTAAACAACTTTATTTTAAATAAAGTAAAATTATTAGCATAAAACACTAACTAAGAGAAATAATATGAAATTAGATAGCTTTGATAAAGCCATTTTAAATGCTTTACAAGACAATGGTCGACTAAGCAATCAGGAGTTAGCAGATAAAATAGGCCTCTCCCCTTCTGCTTGTTTACGACGATTTAAAACGTTGGAATCTTCTGGAATGATTACGGGTTACCGAACCATCTTAAATGCCAAGGCCTTAGGATTAGATTTAATGGCACTTATCCACATATCAATGGATAAACATACCAAAGAGCGTTTTCATCAGTTTGAACAAGCGGTGAAGGCATTACCGAACGTTTTAGAGTGTTTATTGCTTACAGGACAAAGTGCCGATTACCAACTTAAGATCGTTGTAAAAGATTTGGAAGCCTATCAGGATTTACTGCTTAACCACATTACTCAAATAAAGGGCGTTAGTGGCGTACACACCAGTTTTGTTTTACGAAAAGTGGTGGATAAAACAGCTATTTATATTGATTAATGCCTTTTTATTCAAAATCAAAATCATCTAAATCTACTTCAGGCGGATTACCATCATAAAGTAAATTGGTTCTATACTGTAAATAGCTCTCTCGAGCAAAAATATAAGGATCGGGTTGATTATGTAAATCATCAATCACGTTCATAATATTCACATAAGAAACAAAACTCCCTCCTAAATATAACCAAAAACGACCATTAATATCAGTATCAATTATATTAGGATAAATAGGATTGAAATAGCCATCTACTGAAGAGCCTATTAAACCTCGAGTGGTATAGGGGCCTAAAAATGGCAAAACAATGTAATTGGACTCTTTCCAAATACCCCATACATATAGTGTTTGACCAAAATCTTCATTTATTTTTTCCAATCCAGACGGTGTGGCAATATCCAATATGCCAAATAATCCAAATGTACTGTTAATGGCAAAACGCATAAAACTGGATAATCCATCTTCTACGTTACCTTGTAAAAAGCTGTTTAAACTGGAAAAAGGGTCTGAAAGATTATTAAAAAAGTTACTAAAACCCGTTCTAATCGGTTGGGGTAATACCATCTTATAGGTGGTTACAACCGGTTTTCCGACCGTATCATTAAATGCCATATTAAAGTCAAACATGGTTCGATTAAATGATTCATAAGGGTCTTGATCGTTAATTGCATTAACGGTTAGATGTTGATCCACTTCAACGTAATTAGTTTCATTTGCTACGACAAAAAAACTGAAAGAAAAAAGTAAAATGAATAGGTTTATTTTAAATATCATATCGTTATCTTAATTGAATTTTTTGGTACAAGAAACATTCACCGCTAAAGCAGCTTGTTTAAATAACGCTAACACTTTAACTCTAGGAAAGCTTTTACGCCATGCTAGTGCCACTATTCTACTTGGTTTAGGGTTAGG
>WFQP01000010.1 GCA_015487015.1 Thiomicrorhabdus sp. | reverse complement strand
TTTATAGATTGTGTGGCAAACGCAATATTATCAATATGGATGGTGTGGAGTGGCGTAGAGATAAATGGTGTTTTTATCAACGAGTTTGGCTGTATTGTAATGAGTGGTTAGGGGCTCGTTTAGCAAATCACTTAATTGCAGACCACCCCGAAATTAAAAAGCATTTGCAACGTCATACTCGTGCTAAAAAAATAACAGTGATTCCTTATGCAGCAGAAAATATTACGCATGCAGAGGTTTCGTTATTAGAGCCTTTTGGTTTGACTTCCAATGGCTATGGTATTGTGATTGCCCGTCCAGAGCCTGAAAATTCGATTTTAGATATTGTAATGGCTTTTTCAAAACTATCTTCAAAGCAGGCATTGGACTTTAAATTAGTTGTGCTTGGTAAGTTTGAGGCTGAAAAAAATACTTATCACCGTCAGGTTTTGGAAGCGGCATCGGATAATGTTCTATTTGTTGGCGCGATTTACCAGTCCAATATTGTTCAGGCATTGCGTTATCATGCTCGTGTGTATATTCATGGGCATACGGTTGGCGGCACAAACCCTTCTCTCATCGAATCAATGGGTGCGGGTAATGCGATTGTGGCACATGGAAATGCCTTTAATCGCTGGGTGATTGGTGAAGGGGGCATTTATTTTGAGGATGAGGCTTCTTTAGATCGGGCTTTATTGAAATGTATGGATGATGACTTATTAGTGTCCCACTCAAAGGTTGTTAAACAACGCTACCTTGCTACCTTTAGGTTTGACATGATCCATCATGCTTATTTAAAGCAAATAGAGCGTGAAAGCAAAGCGTAATGGTTATTGCGGTAATAACCATACGGTGTCAAATAGGTAGGAAAATTTTATGAAAGGAATAATTTTAGCTGGTGGTTCGGGTACTCGTTTATACCCCATCACAAAAGGTGTTTCAAAGCAGCTTGTGCCGATTTATGACAAGCCAATGATCTATTACCCTTTATCTGTGTTGATGTTAGCAGGTATTACAAACATTCTTATTATTACCACCCCTGAAGACCAAGAAAGCTTTAAACGACTATTGGGTGATGGCTCAGATATTGGGCTGACATTTGAATACATTGTTCAGCCCTCTCCCGATGGGCTTGCACAAGCCTTTATTTTGGGTGAAGACTTTATTGGAGAGGAAGATGTGTGTCTTGTGTTGGGAGACAATATTTATTACGGTCATGATTTAACCGTAATGCTAAGCCATGCTGTTCAAAATGCAAAACAGAATACAGCCACTGTATTTGGCTATCATGTTAAAGATCCAGAGCGTTATGGTGTGGCTGAATTTGATAAAAATGGCAATGTTGTGAGCCTTGAAGAAAAGCCCGATATACCAAAATCAAATTATGCCGTGACAGGGCTGTATTTTTATCCCAATGACGTCATTCAGAAAGCCAAAGAGGTTAAACCCTCTCACCGTGGTGAATTAGAGATCACAACCGTAAACCAACTGTATTTAGCCGAAGAGCGATTAAAAGTTGAATTGATGGGACGAGGCTACGCGTGGCTTGATACAGGTACACATGAAAGTCTATTAGAAGCCTCAGCCTTTATTGAAACCATTGAAAAACGCCAAGGGTTAAAAGTGGCCTGTCTAGAAGAGATTGCCTTTGAAAAAGGCTATATTTCTCGTGATCAATTGAGTGCTTTAGTAGAACCGTTACTGAAAAATCAGTATGGTCAATATCTATTAAAAATAGCTGAGCAAGGTTGATTTGATATGGAGTTTATTAAACAGAGCATTCCAGAAATACTTCTTATTAAACCAACGGTATTTGGTGATGAACGTGGCTACTTTATGGAAACCTTTCATAAAAAAAAATTTGAAGCCGCCGTCGGTCATGCCGTCAATTTTGTTCAAGACAATGAGTCTAAATCCACAAAAGGGGTTTTAAGAGGGCTGCACTTTCAGTGTGCACCGCATGCACAAAGTAAATTGGTTCGAGTAATTGAAGGTAGAGTACTTGATGTGGCCGTTGATATTCGAAAAGGAAGCCCAACCTTTGGACAACATGTTGCCGTAGAGCTTAGCAGTGATAACAAATACCAACTGTTTATACCACGAGGGTTTGCTCATGCATTTGTTGTTTTGAGTGATTCTGCCATTTTTGCCTATAAAGTGGATAATTATTACTTTCCCGAAAGTGATGCTGGGTTAGCTTACGATGATTTCACTTTAAATATTAATTGGCAACTGCCCGTAGAACAATTAATACTTTCAGACAAAGATAAAAAACACCCTCCTCTTACTATGTTGAAAAGTGGCTTTGAATATGGATAAAACAACTATGACTAAGTCCGTTTTAATCACTGGTGCCAAGGGTCAACTGGGCTTATCACTTCAGGCGATTGCAACACAGTTTCCAGAATTTCAACTCACGTGTGTCGATATTGATGAACTTGATTTATGTAATGTACCATCTGTAGATAATTTTTTTAAAGAACAAACGTTTGATTTTATTATTAACTGTGCGGCCTATACCGCTGTGGATAAAGCCGAATCGGAAGCTGATTTAGCCGATCAAATTAATCACCTTGCGGTGAAGCAAGTGTCCCGTATCGCAAAACAGCAAAAGAGTGCTTTAATTCATATAAGCACCGACTATGTTTTTAATGGGCAACACTTTCAACCCTATATTGAAAGTGATCCAGTTGATCCTCAAAGTGTTTATGGGGTAACCAAGTTAGAAGGTGAACGTGCCTTTCAAGAAGAATCTCCAGAAGGTATTATTATTCGAACCAGTTGGCTCTATTCAGAGTTTGGGCACAATTTCGTAAAATCGATGCTTCGACTAGGGAAAAATAGAGATCGATTACAAGTTATTTATGATCAAATTGGTACCCCCACCTATGCAGGTGATTTAGCTCAGGCGATATTTACAATTATTCAATCTGGTACATTTGAACAGCTTAAAAATAATAGCCAACTCTACCACTACTCAAATGAAGGTGTGTGCAGTTGGTACGACTTTGCACAGTATATTTTTGAAATAAGCCAAACTTGTTGTCATGTGCAGCCCATTGAAAGCAAAGACTACCCAACAGCCGCACAAAGACCCTTTTACAGCCTAATGAATAAGGCAAAAATAAAAAGTCACTTTAATTTAGAGATTCCTTATTGGAAAGACTCTTTGGCACAGTGTATACAGAATATTCAGGAAGAAACATTGTGACACTAAAAACCATTATTGTAACCGGCGGAGCCGGATTTATCGGCTCTGCTGTTATTCGAGAGCTGATTCAAAATACTGACTATCAAGTGGTTAATCTTGATAAATTAACCTATGCAGGCAATTTAGAGTCGCTTAAAACCATTGAATCAAATGAACGGTATCACTTTGAGCAAGTGGATATTTGTGACGCAGTAAATGTAAATCGCGTATTTGAGCTTTATCAACCCGATATTATTATGCACTTAGCCGCAGAGTCTCATGTAGATCGCTCAATTGATGGGCCTGGAGAGTTTATACGGACCAATATCGTGGGAACTTACACTTTACTCGAGCAGGCAAGAGCTTATTGGCAAACACTTGATAAAACAAAAAAAGAGACCTTTCGATTTCATCATATCTCCACCGATGAAGTTTATGGTGACTTACCGCATCCAGAGGATGGGGAGGACAATCAAGAAATCGAGCTTCCACTGTTTACTGAGCAAACAGCCTATGCACCCAGTTCACCCTATTCAGCCAGTAAAGCAGGTTCCGATCATTTAGTCAGAGCATGGTATAAAACCTATGGCTTACCTATGGTTATTACAAATTGTTCAAATAACTACGGCCCTTATCACTTTCCAGAAAAACTCATTCCTTTAGTTATTTTAAATGCACTGGATGGAAAGCCATTGCCTGTTTACGGCAATGGGAATCAAATTCGTGATTGGCTCTATGTTGAAGATCATGTTAGAGCTTTGATTTTAGTTGCAACGGAAGGCCAAGTAGGGGAGAGCTACAATATTGGTGGGCATAATGAAAAACAAAATATAGAAGTGGTTGAAACTATTTGTCGTATTTTAAATAATGTGCGCCCAAAAGAGGTCTCTTATCATGATCAAATTACATTTGTAGCGGATCGAGCTGGACATGATATGCGCTATGCGATTGATGCGAGTAAAATTCAAAAAGAGCTTGGTTGGAAGCCACAAGAAACGTTTGAAAGTGGTATTCAAAAAACAGTCGAGTGGTATTTAGAAAATGATTCTTGGTGTAAAGGTGCTCAGGATACTTCTTAATTAATAAGAAGGTATTGGGGGCATTATTTTAGCGAGCTTGTAAATAAATAGGGTTGTAATGGGTGAATATTTATACCGTTTAAATTTACAGGCCCAATAACTGTTTACTGAGTTTTTTCTAAAGTAAAAACAGTGCGGCAATAACGACAACAACAATAACTGAAACCAGTAATATCATTTGGTTTTTGTTACCTTTCTGTTTTTTAGAGCGCTGTGTTTCAATAACTTCAACGCCTTCAATGCGTGCATTTACGGCTCTATTTTTACCATCATTTTGTATTTTTACTTGGTAGTGAATAGTATCCCCTACCTGTGGGCGGCGACTCATCCCTTTTAAATCTGAAATATGAATAAAGATATCTCGTTGACCATTTTCAGTACTGATAAAACCAAATCCTTTGGCTTCATTCCAGCGTTTGAGTTGACCCGTTACCACAGTATTTTCTTTTGAAGCCATGTTTTGAATATCCTAAACAGTTTGATTTATTCATAAAAGTTTTAATAGAGAGGTATTTTACCTTTAGTTTTGCAAAACGTAAAATTAATATAGTTTTTTGTACAAGTTTTTTTAATATACTTATTTATAGATTGTTGATTGTATTTGGGATTACTTGTGTATGATTTATTTCTCTATTGTACTACTGTGCTATAGTTAATTTTTATTAATCTATAAGCTTGTTTCTGGTTGTTATGGGCAGGGGTTCATAACTTGAATTCAGGTTCTATATTTATTGAGAAGGTATTTAGATTATGCGCGATAATGGTCCCATCACTCAAAAAGAATATTTATTAAAACCCGACATTACAATTGTCTCAAAAACCGATTTACAGGGTAATATTGTTGAAGCGAATGAAGAATTTATTGAAGCCAGTGGGTATGAATGGAATGAGTTAGTGGGGCAGCCACATAACATGTTGCGGCATCCAGATGTTCCGGCACAAGTGTTTAAAGATTTTTGGCAAACATTAAAGGCTGGTAGACCATGGTCTCAAGTGGTTAAAAATCGCCGTAAAAATGGGGATCATTATTGGGTGGTTGCGAATGCCACCCCTATTTTTTTACAAGGTAAAATCACAGGCTATATGTCGGTAAGAGTGCCAGCAACCGTGGCACAAATTTCTGCGGCAGAGCAGGTGTATCGAGACATTGAAGCTGGAAGGCAGAGACTAATCAATGGTGGAGTTTATAGCCTTAAAGATAAGTTGAACCCTTTTTTACAGTTTGATAACGCTAAAATGATTGTGGTACTTTCTGTTTTGTTACTGCTTGAAGTCTTAACGACGCTTGCCTTTCCTAGTATTTTTGATTCCATTCCCTCAGTCATTCTTCACTCATTACAAATTTTGTTTGTTTTACTCATTATTATGCTTTCTCTGGTTGGGGCAAGGCAGCAGAAACTTGTTAATCATTATATTACTGAAATTTCGGCAGGAAATTTTTCAAATGAGATTGATTCAAGAGGGCGCAGTTTACAGGCTGTGACGTTAGGACGGTTGAAATCGCTTCAAATTAAGTTAGGGGCAGATTTTGAAGCGGTAAAAGAGTCCTTAATGAATTCACAGCGAATCGAAAAAGCCTTGAATTCAACGTCTACTAAAGTGATGGTTGCGGATAAGTTTCGAAGTATTATCTTTATGAATGATGCTGTTAAATCGATGCTTAAATCCGTTGAAGGAGAGTTGAAAAAAGAAATTCCAAATTTCGATTGTTCCAATTTATTAAGACAAAATATTGATGTGTTTCACAAACATCCAGAGCACCAAAAAGAGTTGTTGGACAGCTTAACAGAAACCTATACGGCCCGTGCTAAAATAGGAACGGTTACGTTGGAGTTGGTTGTGAATCCTATTTTTGATGAAAAATCGAAACGTATTGGTACGGTTGTAGAGTGGAAGGATTTAACGGAGCAGTTGCGTATTGAAGAGAACATTATGTCGATTGTATCAGAAGCATCAAAAGGTATGTTGAGTGATCGAATCGATTTGAAGGGCTTAACAGGGTTTGAGAAAAAGCTGGCTTCGTTAGTCAATGAGCTATTGGGGAGCTTTTCGGTCACCACTCAGTCCCTTAATAAACTATTATCGAGCATGAGTGATGGCGACATGACTCAACGAATTAATGGAGACTTTATTGGTGAACTGTTGGCAATGAAAGCGGCGGCTAATAATGCCCTAACGAATATTGAAATAACACTGTCTCAGGTGAAAATGGGTGCAGAATCTCTGGGAACTATGTCAAAACAAGTATCGATTGCCAGTTTAGATTTAGCAAATAGAACTCAGCAACAAGCCGCGGCAGTAGAAGAAACCGCCGCCAGTCTTGAAGAGTTAACAGCCAGTGTTGAGAGTTCAAATGAGCATACCAATACTGCAAATTTATTGGTTCACAGTGCGGCAGAAGAAGCGGGGTCTGGTATTGAGGTGATGAACAGTACATTGAGTGCTATGAAGGGTATTACAGAGTTGAGTCGTCAAATTGGTGAAATTACAGGTGTGATTGACAGCATTGCATTTCAAACCAATTTATTGGCCTTAAATGCGGCTGTTGAAGCGGCAAGAGCAGGTGAGCATGGTCGAGGATTTGCTGTGGTAGCGGGTGAAGTTCGTAGTTTGGCTCAAAAATCAGCCAGTGCGGCAAAAGATATTTCAGTCTTAATTAATTCGACCACTCAAGAGATTGAGGGAGGAACACAATTGGTTGAAAAAACGAATGTTGTGTTTCAAGAGATGGTCGTTAAAATTCAGAAAGTGGAGGATCTTGTTAAGACGGTCGCTTCTACAGCGACCGAGCAACATAAAGGGTTAGAGCAAATTAATCTTGCCATGAATCATTTGGATCAAGCAACACAAGAAAATGCCGCTTTAGTGGAAGAGCTTTCTTCAACGGCTGAAAATATGCAGGAGGCAACGGCACAGCAAGTTGGTTTTATTGGACGATTTAAAGTTAATCCAGAAAGTGCTAATACGGTTGTGGTGGCAGGTGGGGCCTCCATTATGTTTTCAGAAGCCAAAATGAATCATAATAGTTGGCTTACCAAGCTTGAACAGTTATTGGCAGGGCTTTCAACGGATCTTGATACTCATTCAGCGAGGGATGAAAATGAGTGTTTATTAGGTAAGTGGTTGAATACAGAAGGTCAGCAATATTTGCATTTAGACAGTATGAAAAAATTGATGGAATTACATAAAACATTTCATTCCATGGTCGGTCAAACCATTGATGCACATGAAGCTAATAATAAGACTTTATCGGATAAAGAGCATGAACAGCTATTGGCTATTTCAGAAGAAATTATTTCACTGATTGCTCAGGTGGATCAAGAAGCTAATTTATCGAGTTAATAAAGTAATAACGACAGTTTAATTTTTTAGGGGTAATTTTTCGTATTAACTTGAAATAAAATCCAAGATTTGCTGTCTATTAAGTGAGAGCATAAAAATATTGTGGCTCTTATTTTTTACGATTTTAAATTTTGAGAGGATTCTATGCAAAAAGATATGAAAATAAATAAGCCATTACAAACGGCGGTTGCAGGCATTTTAGCATTAGGTGTTTCAATGGCATCCACATCTTCGATGGCCGTACCCGATCAACCCAAAAGTTGGGAAAAGTGTGCGGGTATTGCTAAAGCGGGTATGAATGATTGTGGCTCTTTAGATGGCAAGCATGCTTGTTCTGGTCAGGCTAAAGTTGATAATGATCCTCAAGAGTGGGTGTATGTGCCTAAAGGAACCTGTACTAAAATTACAGGTGGCACGGTGGCTATGATTAAACCCGCTAAAAAATAATGTCTGTTTTATCTTCAACTTCAAAGGAAAGGCCCATATCGGGTGTCGGTATTGGCCTTCGTTCTCAACATACTCATGAAATTTTAACCACTTTACCTGATATTGATTGGCTGGAATTGTTAGCCGACAATCATCTTGCGGATGGCGGTCAGTCGGTTGATCAATTGGATGCTATTGCTCAACACTACCCTTTAACGTTGCATTGTGTCGGGATGTCTTTGGCCTCGGTCGAACCTCTAGATTTAGCGTACTGTCAACGGATAAAACGGTTGGCTAAACGTGTCAATGCTTCGTGGATTTCTGAGCACTTATGTTTCAGTGCTGCTTTAGGAGTGTACAGTCATGATTTACTTCCTATTCCTTATAACCAAGAAACCTTGGCGCACTGTGTGCAGCGTGTGTTGCACATTCAAGAGATTTTGGGTGAGCGCTTATTGGTTGAAAATGTCTCCAGTTATATGACGTTTCAAAACAGTGACATGAGCGAAATAGAGTTTATCTGTGCGCTGGCAGAACAAGCCGATTGTGGCCTGTTGATTGATGTGAATAACATTTATGTGAATCATCTTAATCATGGGTTGGATGGGGAGGCGTACATTGACCAGTTACCGATTGATCGTGTACAAGAAGTGCATTTAGCAGGGTATCAGCAACAAGAAAACTTTGTTTTGGATGCGCACAATAATCCTGTTTCAGAGCCTGTTTGGGCGTTATACCAACGCTTAATAGAGCGTCAGCCTAACCTGCCTACCTTGATTGAGTGGGATAATGATATTCCCCCTTTGCAAATCTTGTTGGATGAGGTACAAAAAGCACGTCATATTATCCAACGGGTAAAAGAGGCGAAGACGTGAAGCTACAGAGCATGCAAGAAGTTTTTATAAAGCAACTGAGTCAATTTAAGAGCGATGCTGCTTTTTTAAATCAACTGTCGCCCACTCAATCGTTACAGCCAGAGCAACAAATTGAAATCTATCAAAATAATGTACGAGGGGCGTTGCAAGGGTGTTTGGCACAAATTTATCCCGTTTGTTGTACCATTTTAGGGGAGCCATACTTTAAACAGTTGGCCAAAGATTATATTCAACAACACCCATCACGCCAGCCGGATTTGAATGGGTATGGGGGGGAGTTTTCAGCATTTATTTCCAAACAGTGCCAGCAACGATCTGAGTTGTTTGACTTTTTTTATTTAGGCGATTTGGCTCAACTTGAATGGCTTTATCATGCCGTTTACTATGCCGCTTCACCAACTGTATTTGATTTTGATGTGTTTGCCCAATTAAGTGAGTCGCAGCAGGCCAGTACGGTTTTTCAGTTGGCACCTTGTTTTGAGTTTATGGTGTCGGATTACCCCATTGTATCTATTTGGCAACTTAATCGTTTGAATACGACCGAGCAACACTCTGTTCCTTCTCATGTAGAGCGAGCAGGCATCTTTAGGCAAGCCTATCAAATTTCGATATTTGAATTAGAAGAGGCGGATGTTCAGGCGCTGTCATTGATTAAAGCGGGGAAAACATTGCAAGCACTCGTGCAAGCCAATTTAGACCACTCTCTTCCTGAGTTTATTCAAAAAGGCTGGCTTGTTGGTATAAGGCAGTGAGAGGGGGGGGAGAAAAAATGTACAGGCTCTTTTGAAGGCTATAGAATAGTGCTTCTTATTTAATTTTGGTGCCTGAGATGAGTTTGATCTCTCTGTTAATTCGGTTTACGCTTATTTTTACCGCCTCTTATTTTATTGTAACGGTGTTGATGATCTTTGTGATTGCACTGCTTAGACTGCCATCTGTGATTGAAACGGTTATTCCGTATGTCTTGGTTTGGGTGGTGTCGTTTTATGTGTTAAATCAATACAATGAAAAAAATAGAGAACTTCTTTCTAAAAATAAGCGCTGGAAGATTATTTTTTTAATGACACTCAGTGCATTATCCATTGGTATTTTCTTCAGTTATCCCGTGCATTCAGCTAACTTAGCCTACGATATTCAGCGATTACTTTTATGGGGATTATTTGCTTTACCTGCCTATGCGGTATTAATTTGGTCTGCAGAACATCGTACACAAAAACGATTATTGGAACGCTATCCTGAACTGAATATTTCGAGTGATAAACCAACGCCAGAGGCACCCTAATGTTAATGCTTATTTCCCCTGCTAAATCCTTAGATGAAACCACACCAGTTTCAGCTCATTGCCAAAGCCAACCCAGCTTATTAGCGCAATCAGCCGAGTTAATGGAGGCTCTGCAACAACTGAACCCTGAAGAGATTGGTCAATTGATGAAAATCAGTGATAAATTGGCTGAGTTAAACTATGAGCGTTTTCAGGCGTGGCAAGTGCCTTTTTCAGAAGAGAGTGCCAAGCAAGCCGCATGGTTATTTAAGGGGGAGGTATATCAAGGCCTCGATGCCTACTCTTTAACTGAGAGGGGGGAAAAATTTATTCAAACACACTTAAGAATCTTATCTGGCTTGTATGGTTTGCTTCGTCCTTGTGACAAAATACTGCCTTATCGTTTGGAGATGGGAACAAAATTTCAAAACCCAAAAGGAAAGGATATTTACACCTTCTGGGGCGATCAAATTACCGAACGGCTGAATCAAACTTTGCAAGAGATGCAATCGAACACTCTTGTAAACTTGGCTTCAAATGAATATTTTAAAGTGGTGAAACCCGCTAAGTTAAATGCGCGCGTGATCACCCCTATTTTTAAAGACTGGAAAAATGGTCAATATAAAATCATCAGTTTTTACGCTAAAAAAGCGCGCGGTTTAATGGTGCGATATGCCGCAGATCATTTGGTTGAACAGGCCGAAGATTTAAAGTATTTTGATGTGGATGGTTATGGGTTTTCTCCCCAACTATCTAATGAAAATGATTGGGTGTTTACCCGTAAAGTAGAACTCTAAGGAGCTGTTTATGTCCCAAAGTAAAACCCCTCAAGCGGGTATTTTTAAAGAAGGTTCACACCATTTTTATTTTTTAGAATACCGTTTAAATTCATCGGATATTTCGCAGGTTAAGCAGGCGATGACTGAATGTTTGAATGCGGTTTCAAACGTATCCGTCGTAGTGAGTTTTGGTGAGGAAGCTTGGCGATTTTTACAGCCTAATTGGATGCCTGAAACATTTAAGTCATTTGAGCCTTTACAGGGGCAACAAGGCCATCAAGCACCATCGACCCAATCAGATGTATTTTTTTGGTTGCATGGCGATGATATTTCGACCGTATTTGATGCAGCCTTAATAATTCATGCCCAGATGAAGTCGGTTGCCAATTTAAGCTTGCAAGAGCGAGGATTTAGTTACCATCAAAACAAAGATTTGATTGGTTTTGAAGACGGCACAGCGAATCCAAAAACGGATGAATTAAAGCGTGATGCAGCCGTGATTGCTGATGGACGACTGGGTGCAGGGGGCAGTTTGATACTGACCCAAAAATGGGTACATGATTTAGATAAATGGAACTCAATTCCTGTTCATTGCCAAGAAGCGGTGGTTGGGCGAACCAAACAAGAGAATATTGAGTTAGAGGGAAGTGAAATGCCTGACGATTCACACATTAGCCGTACTGATTTAACGGTAGCAGGGGTACCGATGAAAATGTACCGCCGCTCAGCTCCCTTTGGTTCGGTGACAGAAAAAGGGTTGTTATTTTTAGCCTTTGGGAGTGAGTTAGTTCGCTTTACATCTCAATTAGAAAGTATGTATGGCTTAACGGAAGATCAAAAAATTGATCAACTCTTAAATTTTTCTAAGGCTGTCACTGGGTCTTATTGGTTTGCCCCATCACAGGAAGATTTAAGTGAAATGCTTAATTTTTAAGAATTTATTCAACGTACATTTTATGGAAATGTAGACAATTATTTCCCCCCCCCCCTCTGCTATCAATCTAAGAGAGGGGGGGGGGGGGAGAAAATTTTAAATATTATTGTAAAGTCTTTGTTGCTGGGCTCTCTTCTTGAGTCTTTTTAAATAGCGCATCCACTTCGGCTTGTCCATAGCGTGCGTGAAAATTGCATATTTCATTATGGATAACAATTTCGCCTTGTTCTTTGAGTATTTTACGAACCTCCTCTTCACCCAAAGAGATCAGCATACGGTCAACGCGACTTTTATCTTGAGGACACTCATAGTAAACGCTTTGTTCTTCAAATAATTCAACTTGCTCTTCGTGAAATAGACGATGCAACAGAGAGGTTGAATCGAGTTGTGTTAGCTCTTCTTCTTTTACTGTGCTGCTGATGTTGTAAATACGATTCCAGCCATCAATATCTCGGTGATCTGAATCGGGCATTTTTTGAATCAGTACCCCACCAAGTGCCGTATCGGTCGCAGCCAACCAAAGTTTAGATGGTTGTTGTTCGGACTGGCTCAAAAAGTTTTCAAACGACTCAATGATGTTGTTACCCACGCGTTCTACATAGGATTGAAAATGGTGGTTGGTTTGGGTATTTTCTAAGGTGACTAATATTTGACCATCGCCCAATAATTCATCGAGTGTGGCTTGGTTTTGGATGGTTTGATTGGTTTTGGCAAGACCCCTTATTTTAAGATCGTGCGTGACCTCCACAATCAATAAGGTGATAGGGCCAGTGCCTTGAACCTGAAGGGTAATCTTTCCAGTATGTTTCATGCCTGTGGCCATAATGACCGAGAAGGCAGTGAGTTTACCCAGTAATTGTGTGATGGCAGGCGGGTAGTGACGATCTTTGATCATCGCTTGCCATGCTTCATTCAGTTGAATGACTTGTCCGCGAATACTGAGGTCTTTAAATAAAAATCGTTGAATGTAGTTATTATTCATAATTCCGTTCCACTTGCTTGTAAATCGGCATGATAAGAGGAGCGCACCATAGGCCCTGATGCGACGTTGCTAAAGCCCATAGCATAGCCCGCTTCTTCAACCTGTTTAAAGGCTTCGGGTGTCCAGTAGTGTTTAACCCCAAGATGGTAGTCGCTGGGTTGTAAATATTGTCCAACGGTGAGCATATCTACATTGTGCTCCCTTAAATCTTGCATGACTTGTAACAGCTCTTCCATTGTCTCTCCTAGCCCAACCATTAATCCTGATTTTGTCAGTGTGTTTGGATTCATCTCTTTAAAGCGTTTAAGCAGGTCTAAAGAGCCTTGGTAGTCTGCGGCAGGACGAGCCTCTTCGTAGAGGCGGGGGACGGTTTCAAGGTTATGATTGAGCACATCGGGAGTAACTTGACTGAGCGTTTTTAAAGCGACGGTTAAACGTCCTTTAAAATCAGGAACAAGGGCTTCTATTTTGGTATTGGGTGAGGCATATCGAATAGCGGAAATACAGTCCATAAAATGCTTGGAGCCCCCATCTCGTAGATCGTCTCTGTCTACAGAGGTAATGACCACGTAGTTAAGTTTCATCGCTTTAACCGTGCGTGCTAAATGTTCAGGTTCATCAGCGTTAAGGGCTTTAGGTCGACCGTGTTTTACATCACAAAAAGGGCATTTACGGGTACAAATATCGCCCATAATCATAAACGTGGCCGTACCATGCCCAAAGCATTCGCCTAAGTTGGGGCAAGAGGCCTCTTCACATACACTGTGTAATCCTTGTTCGCGCAAAATATTTTTTAAGGCTTTCACCTTGGGAATGTCTTTGGCTTTGGGCAGCTTGGCTTTAATCCAACGGGGTTTTTTGAGTTTAGGTGCGCTGGGATCTGGGCGATGCTGGAGGGATTTGGTTTTATACTCCCCCTTGGGCATGGCCTGATTTCGGGCTTTTAAGTTACCGATTTGATCGAGGCGAATTTCTTGGTACTGTGGTGCGTTTGACATAGCAGGGGGTCGCAAAAGTAAGAGTTTTAATAGGGTTTATTATAAAGGAGATGACTTTAAACGTTGAACTAATATCTGGCTGAGGGTTTGGCCTGCTTGTTCCAAGCTGGGTGGATTTTTTTTGACCTGTTCAACAATTTGAGTCATTTGCATACGCGCTAATCCACATGGATTGATGAGCTTAAAGGGGGATAAGTCCATGTTTATATTTAAGGCGAGTCCGTGGTAGCTTTTTTGTTTACGAATTTTAAGCCCAAGTGAGGCTATTTTTTTTTGATTTACGTACACACCAGGGGCGTCTGCTCGCGCTTGTGCGGGGATATTGAGTTGGGATAGGTAGTCAATGATGCTTTCTTCAATAAGTGTTACCAGTGCTCGAACCCCTAATTTGGCACGCTTAAGGTCAAATAGAATATAGATAATGAGCTGCCCAGGTGCATGAAAGGTAATTTGCCCCCCCCTATCGGTTTGCACGATAGGAATATTATGGTCGGTTTGCAGTAGGTGTTCGGCTTTGCCATTTAACCCTTGAGTAAATATGGCGGGGTGCTCCACTATCCAGAGTTCATCGGGGGTGCTGTCTTGGCGTTCATTGGTAAAGGTTTGCATGGCTTGCCAAGTGCTTTCATAGGGTTGCAAGCCAAGTGTTTTGATGTGAATGGGCATAAAAACCAGTTTAAAGCATAGGGGGGGGGAAACTAATGGTATCAAAAATTTAATATTTAAAAATTATAGTGTCATTAACACTTCAGGGTGTTTTTTTAAATCACCATAAATACCATGAATTTGCTCAAG
>WFQP01000009.1 GCA_015487015.1 Thiomicrorhabdus sp. | reverse complement strand
GATTTATTAATGGCTTAGACAGAATTGCACTTAATGTGCGAATTCAAGCATATTTTAGAAAAAAATTAGACTTTAATTTTCTAATGTAAATTCCTGAATAGTTAAAGGGCGGCCTTTCCTAAAATGTTGGATTAATGTGTCTGACCAGCGTTGCGCTCGTTTGGGGAGTCCATGGATGAGATAGTGCTGAACTTGGTTCAGTACTGCTTGTTGAAACTCGTTAGAGGCTCTGCACCCGTTGGCTAAATTATCAGCACTAAAATGAAAAATTTTATTAGCCGATTGTGAAAAAATCCACTCTAAGGCTTGAGGTTTTACCTCAACTTTTTCGAAAAGGGCTTGTTGTGCTTCTGTGCGGCCATCAGGTATATACCAGTAGCCAAAATCTTCCAGTAAACGACGCGCTTTACCTGCGACACACCAGTGGGAAATTTCATGCAGCGCACTGGCAAAAAAACCGTGGGCAAAGATAATTCGATGATTAGAATGCTCTGAATCTGCTGGGCGGTAAATGGGCTCTTTTTCACAACACACCAGAATGGTTTGATGGCTGGTTTTAAAGGTTTGATTAAAGAGTGTGATTAAGGTTTTTACCTCGTTAGAGAGGGTGATACGGTGTTTAGTCGTCATCTAGTTAAACGCTGTATATTGAATTTGATTAATGTACCAAGTTTGATTGCCATTTGGGGTTTCGACATGAACTTCATCGTCCACTGACTTTCCAATGAGTGCCCGTGCCATGGGGGAATTAATGCTGATGGCATTTTTTTGAGGATCAAACTCATCGGCTCCCACAATACGATATTGCACCACATTTCCAGCCTCATTTTCCAGCTCTACCCAAGCCCCAAAAAAAACTTTTCCATCCTGTTGGGGGGAATATTCTACAATTTTTAACACTTCGAGTCGCTTTTTTAAGAAGCGAATGCGTCGGTCAATTTCGCGTAAGCGGCGTTTTCCCTCTTTGTACTCGGCATTCTCAGAGCGATCACCGTGAGCAGCCGCAATGGTGACCTCTTTGGTGGTATGTCGGCGTTCAACGCGCCAAAGATAATCCAACTCTTTCTCAAGTTGAGTACGACCTTCTCGGGTGATTAAGTTGGCTCTTTCAGTCATAATTTATTCAGGATACCAAGGGGATTTTTCAGCCGTTTCATACAGTGATTTAAAGTGTTTTTTGAGTCGTTTAATAGAGTCTTTGGATTTTGCGGCTTGGCAACCTCCCAATACATTTAACATTTTATTAAAGCGGTGTTTGCGCTCTATTTTAAGGGTTTTTACATCGGGGTCAATGTAGGTTTTAATGAAATTGTTGGCAGTTAAACTATATTTAGTCACGTATAAACGGTTCACTGAATTGAGTGCTTTGGCTATACTGATGCCACGGCAACGTGCATTGTAGGAGTCTGTTAATAGGGCGACTTCGATTAAATCGATGTGATTTTGCAACGCTTGATCTTCTGTTTTACTGATCGGTTCAGCAAAGGAGGGGGGGGAGAAAACCCAAAAAATGAGTACAAAGAAGCTAGTGTGTATATGAGTGTTTGTTAAAAAATTGGGTGTTTGAGTATCTTGAGCGTAGTGAGCCATGAATGTCCTTAATTAAACGTTTAAGTTTCTATGGTTAGTTTAATCGAATGAACATAAAAAATCCCGTATAGCGAAGTATTCTTAATATACGGGGATATTTTAAATAGGAGAGGCTTACGCTTTAAAGGTTAATTTTTTACGTCGATATTGTAATCCAGCGAGAATGATAAGGCCGGCACTAAAAAGCATTAGGCTTGGAGGTGCGGGCACAGGAGAGACTGTTTGAGCCTGTGCAAAATAAGCTTCGACACTGTTTGTATCATTTAGAGGGTTACCAAAGACTTGCAGTTCCGATAAAAAATAAGCACTGTCTCCGCCTGAGGCGGAGATGCGGAGGTATTGAGCTTCGACTGTAGCAAATGTCATATTGGCCATGTATTCACTGTGTAATGGATCACTGCTCATGGTATCCATACCATAAGAAATTTCGCCATCCTCTGGAGAGATTGTAAATAGGCTTGACCAACTGGTATTATCAATGGAGTAGTCTAGTTGGTATTGGTCATTTGAGTCTACTTGGATCAGAATGTCTTGAACAGCAAAAGAACTCCCCAAATCCATGGTAATCATTCCTGACGAGTCACTCCACCAGATACTATTTGCAAGCCAGTTATTATTTTCCCCTTCATAGGGCATTAAGTCATAACTCATCTCTTGAAACCAAGCATTATCGATGATGCTATCTTGAGTAATACTGAACAAGTCTTCAGAAACAGATACTTCTTCTGCCATGATCTGAGTATACGTATTGGATGCATGTGCAGCATTTATGTTTGATATTAGGATGACGCTGAGAAGAAGAAAATATGCTTTCATTTAAAAACAACCTATTTGTTTATTAAAACTACGAGTTTGATTAAGAGAAGTAGCAGTCTACCTTCTCTTTAAGAAGAAAACCACTTAAAATAATAAGGTAATTTTAAAGCATATTTAGAGGGTTAAGTTGTCAGAAGATCAAGTTGTCTCTCTTGGTGGGCTTTGTCTTCAATAATACGACTAGAGGTTGGACCCGTTTGATTTTTATATTTGGCATCCGCACGTTTGTTATAAGGTTTTTCAACAGCACTGGAAAGGGTTTCAAAGTTGATGGCGCAAATATCCATGCCTGGGCGTAAGGCT
>WFQP01000008.1 GCA_015487015.1 Thiomicrorhabdus sp. | reverse complement strand
TGAAGAGTTAATGAAACTGACCGGAAGACCAATTACCCAATTAAAATCATTCTCTATGCAGGCTAATTTGCCTGAGATGCCCTTGGATTTGCATGTGCTCGAACAAAAAGCAGAGAGCGAAAGTTTAGTGGTTAAAACGAGTCAATCCCAACTGGAAACCGCTGAGTTAGAAGTGGATTTACAAAAAGGCGGCTACTGGCCTGCCATTAATTTTCAAGCTAAGCTCTCTGATACCACTTATACCGATGATGAAGGGGGGATCTTTTTTAGAGATTCACAACAAACCTCGATTGGTGTAAGCGTGTCACTGCCCTTGTATTCGGGTGGTGGAACCTCATCTAAAGTCAGTGCGGCACGTTACCAGCTTAACGCCACAAAAGCGCAGTTGCGCAACAGTCGTGAAGAAGCACGGTTGCAATCGCGAATTCAAGTACGAAATTTAGAGAGTGGCCGAGCTTTACTTGCTGCGTTAAAAGAAGCGGTAAAATCCAACGATGCCTTTTTAGAATCGGTTGAAGAGGGGTATCAGGTTGGCTTAAAAAGTTTATTGGATGTATTTTCAGCCCGTGCAAATCAAACTGTGGCACGTAAAAATTTGATTGAAGCCATGCACAACCAAGTGCTCAATCAGTTGCGGTTAGAGTCGATTTTAGGCGATTTAACCATTGAGGACTTAAGTACCTTTGATCACCTGTTGCAAAACTCTGAAATGATTGTGGTTAACAAAGCGATTGCGCCTTGAAACAACTGAAACGGCGTCAATTGTTTAAAACCAGTGTTCTTAGTCTCTCGGGTCTAAGTGTATTGGGTATTAGTGGTTGTACGGGTACAGAAGATTCTGATAAGAGTATTCGAATGGGCATTACCTCACGCCCTAGAATGCTGGACCCTCGCAAAGCCACCGATGCACTGTCCAGTCGGGTTAATCGGCTTATCTATCGCCAGTTAATTGACTTTGATGAGCAGTTTTTACCCGTACCCGATTTGGCAACTTGGGAGGTGCTTTCCCCGACTCATTATCGTTTTACCCTTCAAGAACAGCCTGTTTTTCACAATGGCTTACCCATGACGGCACACGATGTGGTAGCAACCTATCAAAGTATTTTAGACCCTGATTTTGGCTCGGCGCACCGTGGTTCGCTTAAAGGCATTCAAACAGTCGTGGCCATTAATGAACAGCAGGTCGATTTTATCTTGGCTAAAGAAGATGCGCTGTTTGTTGGGCGCTTGGTCATTGGTATTTTGCCGGCTACACTGATGCAAATAGGGCACCTCTTTCAAGAAACACCCATTGGCAATGGGGCGTGTTCGTTTGTCTCATTAACCGAACAAAAATTGGTATTAAAGCGACTGAACGACCAGATTTTGCTTGAGTTTTTACCCGTAAAAGATGCAACCGTTCGGGTATTAAAATTGCAAAAAGGTGAGTTGGATATTATTCAAAATGACCTATCACCCGAGTTGGTGCTGTACTGTGAAAAACAACCTAACTTGATCGTGCAATGGTTTAAAGGCACTAATTTTGGTTACATAGGTTTTAATTTTGAAGATGCCTTGTTGGTACAGCCTGAGTTACGTCAAGCCATTGCACACGGCATTGACCGCCAAGCGATTGTGAACGCCATGTTTAATGGACACGCACGTTTGGCGGGGGGCTTATTGGTGCCCGAACACTGGTGTGGTGTGGCGGATATTCCTGCGTATGAGTACAACCCGAATAAAGCAAAACAGCTCTTAAAACAGGTTGATATCCCGAAAGAATTAATAAAAAAAGACGATAAAAATCAACCTATTATTGAACTAAGCTATAAGACTTCTAATGATCCAACCCGAATTCGCTTAGCCACGATTTACCAGTCACAGCTTAAAAAAATAGGCATTCACCTCAATATTCAAAGTTACGACTGGGGTACATTTTACAGCGACATTAAACAGGGGCGTTTTCAGCTTTATAGCTTGGCATGGGTGGGCATTAAAAGCCCCGATATTTTTCAGTATGTATTTGATTCGGACGCTATTCCTCCAAATGGAGCCAACCGTGGGCGTTATCGAGATTCGCAAGCAGATGAACTGATTCGTGCGGCGGGTCAAACTGCGTCACTGAAAGAACAAGCCAAATTGTACCGCCAACTGCAACACCGTTTACAAGCCACGTTGGCTATTATGCCCTTATGGTATGAAAGTCAGTATTCTGTGATGCGCTCTAATTTAACTGGGTACAAACTATACTCAGATGGTCGATTAGATGGTTTGTTGCAGGTTAAAAAGTCGTAACGACTTACTACTTAGGTTACTCGCTGAGTCGTTACAAAAAATCCATTTATAACAGAGCATAAGAGGGGGGGGAGAAAATATGAGAAAGCGCACGGTACACTGGGTAGCACCACTTATTGGGTTGCTATCAACGACTTCTGTTTTTTCTGAAACCAATTCAATCCCATCAAAAGAGCCTATGTATTGGGGTGTTCAAATTGAAAATGATCTGTTTGGTAGTGGCGATGATCGTTTTTATACCAATGGATTGCAAATTAACGCAATGCAACGAAACTCGCCGCCTGAGTGGCTACTGGGTTGGGTTGAAGAGTTACCCTTTTTTATTGAGGGAGACATTAAGGGCGGTGGCTACTCTTTTGGTCAAAAAATGTTTACGCCGGCCGATGTAGAATCCTCGGATCCAGTGAAGGATGACCGCCCCTATGCGGGGTGGTTGTACTGGAGCTCTTCGGTGGCGTCAGTTATTAAAAATAAGCCACAACAGCGAGAGATAAATGCTTTTGAAGTTACCTTTGGTATCGTAGGCCCCTCTTCTCAAGCTGGATACGTACAAAATGAGTTTCATCGACTGATTGGTTCAGAAGTGTCGAACGGTTGGAAGAATCAATTAAAGGATGAACTGGGTGTGGTTGCCACCTATGTTCGAAAATCGGAATACTTTTCATCGTTAAACAATGGACTAGAATACTCATGGTCGCCTCATCGCGTTGCAGCCTTAGGCAATGTATACACCTATGCGGGCGTGGGGATGATGTTTCGTTTTGGACAGCACTTAAAAAATGATATTGGCCCCCCTAATATTAGTCCAGGGTTTCCAGGTGCTTCCTTTTTCAGTGCCGCCAAAGAGGGACGAGGTTGGTATGTCTTTGGTGGGGTAGAAGGGCGCGCGATGGCTCAAAATATTTTCTTAGATGGCAATACTTTTCAAGATAGCCTACGAGTGAAGAAAGAGCGGTTTGTGTTAGACTTTCAGTATGGCATTGCTTACCAGTATCGAAATGTGCGTGTGTCGTTTAGTAATGTTGTGCGTTCAAAAGAGTTTGAGCAACAACAAGGCTATGCGGCTTTTGGGGCGATTAATGTCTCTTTCTTTTTAAACGATTGATGAGTGTTTTATTTTGAGTAAGTCTGCGGTTTCGATTGTTATTTCCATTGCATCCCAAACCTTAAGTTTGTATCGAGCCAATCAAACAACCTGTTCCTACCCCATTAGTTCGGCGTTAAATGGCATAGGGGGGGAGAAAAACTCAGGTAAAACACCGTTAGGTCGTCACATTGTGCGCGTTAAAGTTGGACAAGGATTGCCCATTAACAGTGTGCTGGTTGGCAGACGACCTACGGGCGAAGTTTACAGCCCAGTCTTAGCTCAAGCACAGCCAGAGCGCGACTGGGTGCTCAGCCGCATTCTTTGGCTTTCGGGGTTGGAGCGGGGCATTAATCGTTTAGGACAGGTAGACACCATGCAACGCTATATTTATATTCACGGTACGCCTGACACCGAACCGATGGGCACTCCACTTTCGCATGGCTGTATTCGAATGAGAAATACTGACGTGATGGCACTGTTTGAGGCCGTTCCTGTGGGCACAGAGGTTTTGATTCAAGCATGATTTCGTATTTTTTTAGACTACTCGGTTCAGTGATTTTTATCTCTTGGGTAGTGGGGACACTGGTATTCTTTTTAATTCACCTTGTCCCCGGAGACCCCGTGGCTGTGATGCTAGGCGATTGGGCCAGCCCAGCCGATGAAACCGCTTTGCGAGAACAGTTAGGTTTACACCTGCCCATTACCACACAGTATTGGCACTATATTAGTGGTATTTTTCAACTCGATTTAGGGCAGTCGCTCTTCTTTCATCAACCCGTTTCAGAGCTCATTGCCGAACGGTTTCCTATGACTTTACAGCTGGCATTGATGGCATTAATTATTGCTACGCTCATTTCATTTCCACTTGGGCTTTGGGCGGCCTTACGAGCGGGTAAGTGGCCGGATCATCTTTCAATGACTATCTCTCTAATTGGGGTTTCCATTCCTAATTTTTGGTTAGGCCCAATGTTAATTCTATTTTTCTCTTTAGGGTTGGCGTGGTTGCCTGTCAGCGGAGCTGAACAACCTTTTTCTTGGGTGTTGCCTGCGGTTACCTTGGGTACAGCGCTCGCTGCCATTTTAGCCCGAATGCTGCGCGCTTCTTTATTGGAGGTGTTGCACGAAGACTACATTCGTACTGCTCAAGCTAAAGGCCTGCCCTCGCGTTTGGTGTATGGCAAACACGCACTGTTAAATGCTTTACTACCCGTGGTTACGATCTTAGGTTTACAGCTAGGTACGCTACTAGGCGGTGCTGTTATTACCGAGGTGGTGTTTGACTGGCCGGGTTTAGGGCAGTTATTGGTGGAGTCCATTCAGCGACGAGACTACCCCGTGGTGCAAGGTTGTATTTTGGTGATCAGTGTTGCTTATATCACTATTAATGCCCTAACCGAGCTGGCTTATGGTTGGCTAGACCCCCGAATTAGAGTGGCAAAATGATGTTGAAATATTTTAGTTACAGTGTAGTCGTGGTTTGGTTGCTTATGGCATGTGCGGGTTTCTTTATTGGTGACCATGCCAATAATGTAGTGCTGTCTCAGTTTTTAGCCCCCCCCAGTACTCAAACCTTTTTAAGCAGTCAAGCACTAGGGGCTGACGAACTGGGTCGTCCAGTGTTGGAACGGCTAATTTTAGGCGCACAAACTTCTTTATTTGTGGCGATTGGCGTGGTGTTTTTCTCCGCTATTATAGGAACCACCATCGGTATTTACAGTGGTTATATGGGTGGGTTGACCGATAAAGTTATCACCAAAATCATTGACGTATTTCTAGCTTTTCCCGGGTTACTGTTGGCCATTGCGCTGGCCGCTATTTTAGGGCCAGGTATTGAAAATGTAGTGTTTGCCTTAGTGGTCGTGGGTTGGGTGGGATATGCCCGTTTAGCCCGTGCGCAAACCTTGAGCTTACGCCACCGAGAACATATTTTAGCCGCGCGCTCTTTGGGTGTGTCCACCCCATTAATGCTCTATCGTCATGTACTGCCCTTAATTTTAGCTCCCCTAGGAGTTGAGGCCACTTTTGGCATTGCTGGAGCGGTCATCTCCGAAGCTGGTCTCTCCTTTTTAGGGTTGGGCGTACAACCCCCTGATGCCTCATGGGGCAGTATGATTAAAGAGGGCACTCGTTACCTGTTAATGGCTCCGCACTTAGTGCTAGCACCGGGTATTGCATTGATGCTTGTGGTACTTGCGGTCAACCTAATAGGCGATCAATGGCGAGATTATTTAGACGTAAAATCAAGAAGTTCGAATACAAGAAAATAGGGGGGGGGGAAATTTCCCCCTCATTATTGATTGTGAGTGATTCAATCTAACCACAGAGGTCTATATGAAACATCTTATTATTGCACTGGTCATCGGAATTGGAACCTACGGCTTTTTTCAACACAACCCCAGCTCGCTTGATGTTTTAGCCAAAGAGAGTCGCTTTAGCCAAGCAGAACACACCGTTGGCTACGCCTATCAACAGAACCTGAGTGACATACAAGTTAAAGGAGTCGGGCGTGTCAGTCGAGTATTGCCCGATGACAATCAAGGCAGTCGCCATCAAAAATTTATTTTACGACTCCCATCGGGCCAAACCATTTTAATTGCACACAATATTGATCTAGCCCCAAGAATTCCTAATCTACGAAAAGGCCATTCTATTGAGTTTTATGGTGAGTACGAATGGAACAAACAAGGTGGGGTCGTTCATTGGACTCACCGCGATCCAAAAGGCCGACACATTGGCGGGTGGCTGAAACGTGATGGACGGGTGTATGAGTGAGGGGGGCTTAACCTAAAACACTGGCTAAAAGTAAGTTAATCAACCTTCTGCCTAAACGAGTTGTATTGCTTACATGGTTGTGGTTTTTTATGTTTAATTGATTCTTAATAGGTATTTAAAACCCCTTAATATGTATAGTACTACGTAGCAGCTACTGTTTTTTAT
>WFQP01000007.1 GCA_015487015.1 Thiomicrorhabdus sp. | reverse complement strand
TTTACACTTTTCGCTGCCATAACAGGCCCTTCGAAAGTGGACATCGCGTAAAAAGCCAAAGACATAATTAAGAAACGTAAAATATAATCCGTACGTAATCGATCCCAAGCACCAGAAAGCGTTAGCATCCCGTTTAAGGCACCACCCCAAGAAGGAATGATCATCGCAAGAGAGATTACAGCACCAAGAGAACCCGTCCAATCAGGCAAAGCGGTATATTGAAGGTGATGTGCACCCAACCAAACATAACCAAACATTAATGCCCAAAAGTGGATAACCGACAAACGATAAGAGTAAATAGGACGTTGCGCTTGCTTAGGAACAAAATAATACATAATCGCAAGGAAACCAGCCGTCAAGAAGAAGCCTACCGCATTATGACCCCACCACCACTGAATCATGGCACCTTGAACACCACCAAACAACGTGTAAGATTGAAACAGCGAAACTGGAATAGCTAGGCCATTAATAACATACAAATAAGTAATCGCAATCATCATCCCCAAAAAGAACCAATTCGACACATAAACATGCGAATGCGTTTCTTTATTACGAGAAGCAATGGTTAAGATAAAGTTAAACGTATATAACGTCCATACCAATGCAATGGCAATGGCAATAGGCCACTCTTGCTCATGATACTCTTTACCTGTTGTCATACCTAAACCAATGGTTGTTACTGTCGCCAGCAGCCCTATTGTGAACAAAATTGCCGTCCACCAAGCCAAACCATTACTCCACAACCTTACGCCATTTGTACGCTGTACCGTATAAAAAGCTGTTGCCATGAGCGTCATACCACCAAATGCAAAGATAACGGTATTCGTATGAATAACCCGTAATCGAGCAAAAGTAATTTCCGCAATATCAAAATTTAACGCAGGCCATGCTAGTTGAGATGCTGCAAAAGTACCAAAAAAAGTACCTAACACCAAAAAAACTACCGCACCCACTGTTAAATACTTAACTACGCCATCATCATATTGTGGCTTTGCTGTCGTATCCATCAGTTGGATTCCCCTTTTAGTCTTAACATATTGTCTTTGTCTATAACTCTTAACTAACCAGACGAAGACTCCTCAATGCAGAATTATACATTGCGGACTCATCGTTTTTCTAGCGACAACCCTAAGGAAACTTAATCAATATCAAGAATAAACATCAAGTATTGAAACTTCCTTAACGCTCTCTTAAGAGCCAATAAACAAGGACTCCTATAAAATAATCTTACGAATTATCCCAGAACTACAGGCCTCCTGCCCACCAAAAAAAACTTATGATCCTTTCATATTTTACTTATACCCCCACTATTCCCTGAATTTACACCCTCAACCATTGAGCGCTTTATCGTTTAGTTTTATCAACTTAGCCTAACTTTAAAGCAAAAACCAAATCATGAAAACAACCAAGATTCTGTCAAAAAAAAAACTTTTCAGTTATTATATTGGCACGATTGAACACAGGAAACCTCTCATGCGCACTGCAACCATCGAGCGAAACACGCTTGAAACCCAAATAAACATCGCTGTTAACCTTGACGGAGAAGGCAACGCAACACTCAACACTGGCGTTCCTTTTTTTGAGCACATGCTCGATCAAATTGCACGTCATGGCATGATTGACTTAACAATAGAGGCCAATGGTGACACTCATATTGATGATCACCATACGGTAGAAGACGTTGGCATTACATTAGGCCAAGCCATCACTCAAGCCGTAGGCGACAAAAAAGGCATTACACGCTATGGACATGCTTACGTTCCCCTTGATGAAGCACTGTCTCGAGTGGTCATTGACCTATCCGGTCGCCCCGGACTCGTGTTTAACGCCGACTTTACCCGAGAAAAAATTGGTCACTTCGAAACAGAATTAGTCTTTGAATTTTTTCAAGGCTTTGTCAATCACGCCAACGCCACCGTACACATTGACTGCTTAAGAGGCCATAACGCACACCATCAAGCCGAAACCATCTTTAAAGCCTTTGGCCGCGCACTTCGCATGGCGCTCAGCCAAGACGAGCGAATGGCGGGAAAAATGCCTTCAACCAAAGGAAGTCTTTAAAAATGGATCAAAAATTGGTTGCCGTTATTGACTACGGCATGGGCAACCTTCGTTCGGTTGCCAAAGCAGCAGAACATGTTGCCCCTAATAACACCCGCATTATCGTCACCCATGACCCTAAAGTCATTGAATCGGCAGATGCCATTATATTCCCTGGACAAGGTGCCGCCAAAGCGTGCATGAATGCACTACAGGAAACAGGCATGATTCACCCCATTCAACATGCCGTACAAGAAAAACCTTTTTTAGGCATCTGCATGGGACTGCAAGTACTCATGTCCCACAGCGATGAAAACAGTGGCACGCCTTGTTTAGACATCATTTCAGGTAACGTCAAACACTTTGAACTCGAAAAAGCATTTCCTGAGCTAAAAGTGCCGCACATGGGGTGGAATCAGATTCACCAAACTCAAGAACATGCGCTATGGCATAACATCCCTCAAGACAGTCGATTTTACTTTGTTCACAGCTACTATGTTCAACCCAAAAAAGAGACCTTTATTGCCGCCACCACCACGCATGGAACCTCTTTTCCTTCCGCCTTAAGCCATAAAAATCTTTTTGCCATTCAAGCACATCCAGAAAAAAGTGCTGAACACGGCCTACAACTATTCCAAAATTTTTTACAATGGAACGGATAATAACCGTTCAAAACAAGACCGAAATTTTAAAAGGCAACTAACAATGTTATTAATTCCCGCAATTGATTTAAAAGATGGTGAATGCGTTCGCTTAAGACAAGGCATTATGGAAGGGGCAACCGTCTTCTCTGGCGATATTGTTGCCATGGCTGAAAAATGGGTTACTCAAGGCGCACGTCGCTTACACATGGTCGATTTAAACGGTGCATTTGAAGGCAAGCCGGTAAACAGCAGCGCGGTTTACCAAGTACGAGAAGCCTACCCAGAGCTTCCTATTCAAATTGGCGGTGGTATTCGCGACCTAAAAACCATAGAAGCCTATCTAAAGGCAGGGGTAAGCTACTGCATCATCGGCACTCAAGCCGTCCATACCCCTGAGTTTGTCGCCGAAGCCTGTAAAGCATTTCCTGGCCACATCATGGTTGGGCTGGATGCCAAAGAAGGCATGGTGGCGATTAATGGTTGGGCAGAGGTCACCAATCATGAAGTCACCGAGCTTGGTAAACAATTTGAAAATGATGGCGTTGAAGCGATTATTTATACCGATATCGGTCGTGATGGCATGATGAAAGGGGTCAACATTGAAGCGACTCAAGCCCTTGCAAAAGCATTATCCATCCCCATTATAGCCTCAGGTGGCATCACCAACTTAGAAGACATTACCGCACTGTCTAAAATTGAGGCCGATGGGGTGACTGGTGCCATTACTGGGCGTGCCATTTACGAAGGAACATTAAACTTCAAAGAGGGACAAGCACTTTCAGATACACTTTCTCCCTTTAAACACCAGGAAAACGCATGAGCTTAGCAAAACGCATCATCCCTTGTTTAGACGTTGACAACGGCCGAGTTGTCAAAGGCGTACAGTTCGTCAATATTCGGGATGCCGGCAATCCTGTAGAAGTTGCAAAACGCTATGACGAACAAGGCGCTGACGAAATCACCTTTTTAGATATCACCGCAACAGCACACGACCGAAACACCACCGTACACATGGTTGAAGAAGTCGCCAGCCAAGTATTTATTCCACTCACCGTAGGTGGTGGAATCCGTACCGTTGAAGACATTCGAACCATGTTAAATGCGGGTGCAGACAAAGTGGCCATCAACTCCGCGGCCATCTTTAACCCTGGCTTTGTTCAAGAAGCCTGTGATGCCTTTGGCTCTCAATGCATTGTCGTTGCCATTGATGCAAAAAAAGTCAGTCCCGAAGGAGAAGCCAATCAATGGGAAATTTTCACCCATGGCGGTCGCAAAGAAACGGGCATTGATGCCATTGAGTGGGCTAAAAAAATGGAATCTTTAGGCGCAGGCGAAATCTTACTCACCAGCATGGATCGAGATGGGACAAAAAGTGGCTTTGACCTAGAGCTGACAAGAGCCATCTCCGACAGCACTCAAATCCCCGTAATCGCATCGGGCGGCGTAGGTGAGCTGGACCACCTCTGCGAAGGCATCTTAGAGGGTCATGCCGAAGCCGTACTCGCCGCCAGCATTTTCCACTTTGGACAGCACACCGTACAAGAAGCAAAACAAGCCATGCAAGCAAAAGGCATTGAGGTTCGATTATGAGCGATAAAGACATACTAAAACAACTCGATCTCATTTTAGAATCGAGAAAATCCGAACAACCCGATAGCTCTTATGTGGCCAGCCTATACCATAAAGGGCTTGAGAAAATACTCAAAAAAGTGAGTGAAGAGAGCGCTGAAACCATTATGGCCGCTAAAGACTTAGAGCACCATAACACCTCAGAAAACAAAGAACATCTCGTCTACGAAATTGCCGACTTATGGTTTCATACCATGGTATTATTGGCATCACAAAATCTTTCGAGCGAAGACGTTACCAACGAATTGCAACGTCGCTTTGGACTCTCTGGACATGATGAAAAAGCCAGCCGACCATCCTAAGTTATCTCGTATTACGTGAAAAAGGGCCTTAGCCATGACAGAAGAAAAAACACTGTTTAGCAAAATCATTGATAAAGAAATACCCACTGAATTTGTTTACGAAGATGATAAGTGCATCGTGATTAATGACATTCACCCTAAAGCACCTGTGCATTTACTGATTATCCCTAAAAAACCCATTCCAACCCTATTTGATCTCACGCCTGAAGATAAAGATTGCATGGGACACATGATGTTACTGCTCCCTCAACTCGCGCAAGCACAAGGGTTGGATGGCTTTAAAACTCAAATCAATACGGGCGAGTCAGGGGGGCAAGAAATTTTTCACCTTCATATCCACTTATTAGGAAACAAACCCGCTAAATAATGCATCTTTCATTATGAAAGCATAAAAACAGTTAATCAATCACTTATATATATTCTGGTATGATTTAAAAATACATGATAAAACGACAAGGTAGCAACTCAGTGGATTCCTAAAAAAATCGACTCAACATTGTTACTAATAAACTTTAAAAATGGAGACCCTAATGGGCATTAGTATTTGGCAGTTACTTATTATTCTTGCAATCGTTCTTGTTCTTTTTGGCGCAAAACGCCTTAAAAATGTTGGTGGTGACTTAGGCAGTGCCATCAAAGGCTTTAAAAAAGCCGTGAAAGAGGAAGACGATAAAAAAGAAGACAACACACAAACGCTAGAAAAGAAAGACGGTGAAAATGTTTTTGATGTGGCGGCAGAAAATAAAACCGACAGCAAAAAAGACAAAGCATAAACGGTGGTATATACCCGCTATTTTGCTCACAAGGCTTATGTAAATGTTTGATATTGGTTTTCTGGAAATCCTGCTCATCCTCATTATTGCGTTATTGGTCATAGGCCCTGAACGCATGCCTGAAGTTGCGCGTAAAATTGGGCGATTTACCGGAAAAGTACGTCGCTTTGTAAACTCGGTTAAGCAAGATGGGCAAGTACAAGAGACGCTAAAAGACTTTAAAGAGTCCGTTAATTTTGAAGAGCAACAACAGCAAATCAATCAGATTAACAATCAACTGCAATCAGGACTCGACTTTAATCAAGACCTTAAATTAGATGAACTACAGCGTCCCGACTTTGGGCACGACACACAAGCAGAAGCCACAAACCGCAGTCAATTTAATCAAGCACCCAGCGTGCCTGATCTAAAAGAGAGCAACCAAGCCACTAAAACGGCCGAGTCAACACCAACGAGTAAACCAGACTTACCGCTTAAAACTCCTTCTGACACCAATAAAAGTTAATTAGCCTTATGAGCAATTCTGCGCTCCCACCCAATGACCAAGAGATGACGCTCGTTCAACACCTGCTTGACCTAAAGCGTAGTTTAACGCGTGGTATTTTGGTTATTATTGTCCTGTTCTTTGTGCTGTTTCCATTTGCCAACGACATCTACCTTTACATATCAGAGCCACTCACCCGCTACCTGCCCGAAGGTACCAGCATGATTGCAACGGGGGTCGCATCGCCTTTTTTAACCCCATTTAAATTAAGTTTTATACTCGCCATCTACCTTGCCATGCCCTATGTGCTCTATCAAGTGTGGCGTTTTATTGCCCCCGCTTTGTACTCACATGAAAAGCAACTCATTGCCCCCATTTTATTTTTCAGCTCCTTCCTGTTTTATGCTGGTGGCCTGTTTGCTTACTATGTCGTCTTTCCATTGGTGTTTGGTTTTTTATCACAAGCCGCCCCCGAAGGCGTGACCATTGCCACCGACATCTCACTCTATTTAGACTTTGTCATTAAAATGTTTTTTGCCTTTGGTATTGCTTTTGAAGTGCCCATTGTCACCGTGCTCTTAATTATTACTGGCATGACCACCGCTGAAAAACTCAGCCACTCTCGACCCTATATTATCGTGGGCGCATTCATCATTGGAATGCTACTTACGCCACCAGACCTCATCTCTCAAACCCTGTTGGCCGTTCCCATGTGGCTACTCTTTGAGGTCGGTTTACTGGTCGGTGCTTACGTCATGAAACGACGCGCGGCGAATGAGGAAAAAAATTCTCCCCCCCCCTCTAACAACGAACCTGAACCAACGTCCAACAACAATCAACAGACCAAACAGTATGATTTTGATGATCGCTACCAAGACCAAGTAGAAGATGATTTTGATTGGGACGGGGAGTTTGATAAAGCCGATTCGGATATGCACAGCATCAACAAACAGTACAAAAAAAACCAAGCAACCGAACCAACAACGGACAAATCCAATGATTCATCCAACACCTCGGAATCAAAAACAGATAAAAATCCCCAATAAAAAGAGCGTTCAACAGATTCGATTGAACGCCTCTGCACACACGTGGTTTCTATCTACCACCCTATTTTGCTTGCTGGCAATGCTCTCTTTGGACAGCCTTGCCAATCTTAAAAATACCCTCCATCAACATGACAGTCCCTATTTAGCCATGCACGGCGCAGACCCTGTTCACTGGCAAACATGGCGTGCCGCCGTATTAAACAAAGCCAAAACAGAAAATAAACTCATCTTTATCTCCAGCGGTTACTTTTCATGCCACTGGTGCCATGTCATGCACCGTGAAAGCTACCTTGACCCATCCACAGCCAACGTACTCAATCAACACTTCATTGCTGTCAAAATTGATCGAGAACTCAATCCCGAACTCGATAAAGTCTTAATTGAATTTTCACAACGCGCCACAGGACAAGCGGGTTGGCCACAACACGTCGTATTAACCCCCTATGGCTATCCATTTGCGGCCTTTATCTACTTAAGCAACAAAGACTTTAACACCACCCTATCCAACATTATTACCCTATGGAACGAACACCCCAACCAAATTCAGAAACTCGCCAAAAATTTTCTCCCCCCCCCTGCTCCAGCCATATCACAACCACTCAATGCACAGCCGTTTCAAACCCAACTATTACAACAACTTGCACAAAGAGAGGATGATTTCAGTGGTGGACTCACCAGCCGACAAGGCAGCTCTAAATTTCCCCATGCCCCCTTATTACAAAGCCTGTTAAACAGCCCCACCTTGCCAGAGGCAACCAAAGAGTGGTTAATACTCACACTGGATCAGATGCAATCACAACACCTGTTTGACCACATTCATGGTGGCTTTTATCGCTACACCGTTGATCCCGAGTGGCAAACGCCGCATTTTGAAAAAATGGCCTACACCAACGCCCTGCTTGCCAAACTGTATTTTCAAGCTGGCACACGCTTTCAACGTCCTGACTATATAAAAACCGCCCAACAAACCCTAACCTACTTAACCGAACACCTATACAATCCGATCACTCAGCTCTACCAAAGCAGTCAGTCCGCCATTGATGCAAAAAACCGAGAGGGAGGCGATTATTTATGGACAAAAGAAGCGCTACAACAAACCCTCTCTCCCGCCGATTTTGCATTGATTAAAACCGACTGGCACTTAGAACAACCCGCCCCCTATGAGTTTGGCTGGCTTCCCAAGCCCCCTTCAAAGAGCTCCCCTGCCCAGTGGCAACGTATTCGTAATGCACTGCAAACCCCTGCCAAACACATTCCCGTTGATAGCAAAAGCATTTTAGGCTGGAATGGTTTGATTTTATCCGCCTATGCACAAGCCTACCAAACCCTGAATGAACCAAATATTCGACAAAAAGGGGAGGCGCTGGCCAAACGGCTGAACCAACTGATTCAACAAGAAAATCCCCCTCGTGCCCTATCGCAACAGGGTAAGCCAATGGGGCAAGCCACTCTGGAAGATTATGCCTTTATCTATCAAGGACTAAAAGCATGGCAAACCGCGTCAAATACCTCCTATGCACTTCAGATTACGGCACTCGAAAAAACCATTCTACGCCAATTTTTAAACGCCACTGGCTGGCAATACCAAGCCATTCCCCTGCTCCCCGGACAACAGAGTACTTGGCAGATGAAAGACAGTGGCATTCCAAGCCCTGCGGGAATCGTCAGCTGCTTAAAACCAGAAACACTGTCTTTTGCCAGTGCCAGCCTATTAAAAGACCCCATCGCTTACGCCAGCTACACGCAACCACTCACACAGTGCGGCCAGCCAACCGCCCCCCTTTTATCAAACCAAAAATAGAGAGTCATTTTTTATGGGCGTGTTAATCGTTGGTGTTATCCTGCTGTTTATCTTAACCATGCTGCCCAGCTTATGGACCAAGCACATCTTAAAAAAACACAATCAACCGCACCCTGATATTCCTGGAACAGGCTTGCAGTTTGCCGAACACTTGGTCAAAAAGCTCAACTTAACAAACGTTCGTATCGAAGAGACCGATCAGGGAGACCACTACGACCCGATTGAGAAAGTCGTGCGAATTTCTAGCGCCTACGCCCACTCAAACTCGCTAACCGCCATCACCGTGGTGGCGCATGAAATTGGCCATGCTCTGCAAGACCAACATAACTACCCCCCACTCAAACAGCGTACCGCCTTAATTGAACGTGCCGCCATCATGCAAAAATTTGCCGGCATGGCACTGCTTGCCACCCCCATTTTAATTCCCTTAACCCATTCACCCATTATCGGAATCATGGCCTTTGCGGCAGGGTTTATTGCCATGGGCGTGCCCGTTATCATTCACCTAAGCACCCTGCCCGTTGAATTTGATGCCAGCTTCAAACGCGCTCTTCCTTTACTTAACGAGGGGAAATACCTAAATGCACAAGATCAAAAAACAGCAAAAACCATTCTATTTGCCTGCGCTCTAACCTATGTCGCCAGTTCGTTAGCCAGCCTATTTAATTTATGGAAATGGCTAAAAGCCATCAAACGGTAAACGGTAAAAAAATAAGCAACCATTTACTTTGTTTTAGCAATCGCCCACGCTTCAATCTGCTTAATATTTGTCTTACGCTGAAGCACCCTTGCCAATCGTTGCATGGTTGCCCCCGTGGTAATCACATCATCCACCAATGCAATATGCGATAACGACTCAAAATCATCCCCCTTCACTTCAAACGCACTCCCTAAATTTTTATGGCGTTGCTTAGCAGTTAAGTGTGTTTGTGAAGGGGTATTTTTGATTCGTTGTACCCCCTTGCTGATAACGGGAATCGCCAATAATTTTCCAAGCTCTTTGGCAATTAATTCCGCTTGATTGTAACCACGATCTCGTCGCCTCAAAGCATGAAGCGGTACTGGAACCAATGCCTCAATGCCAGAAAAATCGAAATACGCCACCGTCATTTCTGCCAACAGCCGAGCGTATTCTGGCTTTTGATGGTATTTAAGCCCATAAACCAACTCAGTTAACGCCCCCTCAAAATAAAACCCCACCTGTGTTCGGCAAAAAGCAGGGGACTGAGTCAAGCAAGCCCCGCATAAATTTTTCTTCCCCCCTACCTTCAAACTCAACTCACAACAGACAGGGCAAACGTCATTCGGTCGTGTTAATCCTTTAACCAGTAAAGGCGACAGGTCAAAATGCTCCGCAGGCTCTCCCGTCAATACACAGGTAGGCGGCAACAACCATTTTTCAAATAAATTCAATTTTTCTCCCCCCCCTATTCTGCAATACTCACGTTATAATAATACGCTTTAAAGAACAGAACACTAGAGAGAACCGCATGAACACTTCTGGGCAAATTAGACACGACTGGACACTTGAAGAAATCCGAACCATTATGGATCAACCATTCAATGATCTTATGTTTCAAGCTCAAAGCGTTCATCGTCAGCACTTTAATCCCAATGAAGTGCAAACCAGCACCTTAGTCAATATCAAATCAGGTGGCTGTGCTGAAGACTGCTCCTACTGCTCACAAAGTGCACGCAATCAAACAGAGATCGAAAAAGAGCAGATGATGGAAGTGCAAGAGGTCATCGAACAAGCTCTCGTTGCGAAAGAGCGCGGTGCCACCCGTTTGTGCATGGGAGCCGCATGGCGCAACCCCAACAAAAAAGACTTTCCTCGTGTACTAGAGATGGTCAAGGTGGTGAAAGCCTTGGGGCTGGAAACCTGTTTAACCCTTGGAATGCTCAATAACGAGCAAGTGCAACAGCTCAAAGAAGCTGGGCTGGATTACTACAACCACAATCTAGACACCTCTGAAGCGTTCTACCCCAAAATCATCACCACTCGCAACTACCAAGACCGCCTAGACACCATTGATAAAGTGCAACAAGCGGGCATTAATGTCTGTTCAGGAGGCATTATCGGTATGGGCGAACAACACAAAGACCGTGCTGAGCTGTTACGCACCTTCGCCACCATGCGTATGCACCCTAACTCGGTGCCCATTAACCTGCTTGTCCCAATTGAAGGCACACCGTTAGCCCATATGAAAGGAAAAACCGACTCCTTTGAATTTATTCGAGTCATCGCCACCGCCCGAATTGTTATGCCACAAACTTACGTACGGCTGTCTGCTGGGCGAACCACCCTAACGGACGAAGCCCAAGCCCTATGCTTTATGGCGGGTGCCAACTCTATTTTTTATGGCGATCGATTGCTCACCACGGATAATCCAGAATCGGATCACGACTTACAACTGTTCACAAAGCTGGGCATCCAAATGCAGCAAAATCGCAAAGCCGAAATGGCTACCCGTAAAATGGCTGAACAAGTCACAGAGCTCACCGCCTAAACGCGCCTTGCCATGTCGATACAACAGCGGTTTCAACCTCTTTTAATGCAACGCAAACAAGAAGACCTGTATCGCAGTCGTCCACTGGTTACTTCAGCACAAAGTACCCATATGCAAATTAATGGGCTCAACGTCATTAACTTTTCATCCAATGACTACTTGGGATTGGCCAACCATCCCCAAATCAAACACGCCTTAATCCAAGCCTTGCAAACCAAAGACACAAGCTACGGTTCAGGCGCGGCTCACCTCATCACAGGCCACCATCTTCCCCACCACCTTGCAGAAGATGGGCTGGCCGATTGGCTCGAAGCTGAACGCGCCCTGCTATTTTCTACCGGTTATATGGCTAATTTGGCGGTGCAACAAGCCCTCATGCAAGCCAACGATATAATTCTCGCCGACAAGTTGTGTCACGCCTCCCTTATTGATGGCGCCCAACAATCAGCCGCCACACTTAAGCGCTACCCTCACAATGATATAAAAGCCCTTGAACGTCGTTTAAAGCAGAGCAAAGAGACTCAAAAAGAGAGGGGGGGGGAAATATTAATTGTGACCGATGGCGTGTTCAGCATGGACGGTGATATTGCACCCTTAAAGGAAATTCAAGCCCTAGTACACCAATACCAAGCCTGGCTACTGGTCGATGATGCTCATGGATTTGGCGTACTAGGGCAACAAGGACGAGGCTGCTTTGAACACCTCGGACTCACGCCCGATGAAAACACCATTTTAGTCGGCACACTCGGTAAAGCCTTTGGCTGCTCGGGCGCCTTTGTCGCTGGCTCAACCACTTTAATTGAAGCCCTCATTCAGCTTGCCCGACCGTACATCTACACCACTGCCATGCCCCCCCTCAATGCCATCGCCATTCTAGAAGCCTTAAAACTCGTACAAAATGCCCATGCTTCACGTGAAACGCTGACACAACACATTCAACAATTTAGAACAGGGGCACTACAGATAGGTCTCACCCTAATCGACTCGCCCACCCCTATTCAAGCCATTATATTAAAGCAAAGTCACACCGCCATTGCATGGAGTGAACATCTCAAACAACAAGGATTTTGGGCCACCGCCATTCGTCCCCCCACCGTACCCAAAAACCAAGCACGTTTACGCATTACCCTCTCGGCACAGCACAACACAAAAGATATCACTCAACTGCTCAACGCCCTCAAAAACTGTCAAATAGACTTATAATTAAGCCAAATCCAATCAAAACGAGTCAAAAGAAGACAAGCTATGCTCAATACTGAAACCTTTGGTCACGGCCCTAACCTCTGCCTATTGCACGGCTGGGCAGCACAAAACGCCCACTGGCGTATGTGGGCAGAAGAGACGCTGGCGCCACACTTTACCGTAACCCTCATTGAACTTCCTGGGTTTGGTGACAGTGCGCCTTTAGAATTAGACTCCCCCACTCCCCAACAGCTGGAAGCCGCATGGGTCGTGGCAATTCAAGCAGTTTTGCCTCAAAAAACACACTTACTCGGGTGGTCACTGGGCGGGCTATTAGCCCAAAGAGTCGCACTTAGCCATCCACAGCAAATCGATAAACTGATCTGCCTTGCCAGCACACCAAGATTTACCCAAAACGATCAGTGGCAACATGGCATCTCTCCACAGTTAATGGCCGACTTTATCAACGCCATTACTCAAGAGACACTCAAAACACTCAATACCTTCTGGAAACTGCAACTGCAAGGCTCCGAAAATGCACGACACCACATTAAACAGTTTTTTACGCTACTTAAATCCTGCAAACTGCCCAGCCTTACAGGGCTAAAACAAGGACTGACCCTACTCAAAGAGATGGATTTACGCAATGAACTTCCTCATCTCTCTCACCCCTCTCTTTGGCTACTGGGTGAAAACGATCCGCTGATTCCCGCCCACTTTATTCAAGAAACCGTCTTAAAAAACAGTACAATAGCCGCCAATACCCACGTGGTCATTTTGCCAAAAGCGGGGCACATGCCTTTTCGATCACACCCAATACAAACGGCCACATCCATTATTGATTTTTTACAAGAAAAAACGCTAAAACATGACTGAAACTCACGCGCCTCAACAGGCACAAATCAACCGTCAACACATTAAACAGCACTTTAGCCATGCCGCACCCAGCTATGAAGAGGCCGCTGTATTACAAAAAATTGTAGCCGAGCGAATTGATGAACGCCTTGAACTGACCACGCTTAATACGCAAACTATTTTAGATGTAGGAGCTGGTACAGGGTTTTTAACCGAAAAACTCATTGCACGCTATCCTCATGCCAAAACTTTTGCCATCGATCTATCAATCTCTATGTTGCAACAAGCGCAACCTCGCCTGCAAACTGCTCGTTTTCCTTGGCTTGGCACAAAAGTCCTTTGCAAAACGGCCGCCACCGCAATTAACGCCGATGCCTATCAACTGCCTTTTGCTAATCAAAGCATCGACCTCATTACCAGCAACCTAATGTTGCAGTGGTGTGACGACCTCGATGCAGTTTTTCAAGAGTTTAGACGCGTACTGCGACCAGAGGGGTTACTGATGTTCACCACCTTTGGCCCCGACACCTTAAAAGAACTGCGCCAAGCATGGAAGCAAGCTGACCCAGAACAAGAACACGTAAATCAATTTATAGACATGCATGATATTGGCGATGCCCTAATTCGTAATGGATTTGGGCAACCCGTAATGGATGTTGAACTCTTTACCCTCACCTACGACCAACCCATGGGCGTACTCAAAGACCTAAAAGCTATTGGTGCAACCAACGCCAACCAACAACGCAAGCAAGGACTCATGGGAAAAACACGTTTTCAAGCGATGCTAACCGCCTACGAAACCTTTCGCCAAAACACTAAAATTCCTGCCACTTACGAAGTGATACACGGTCACGCATGGGCGGCCCCCGAACACATGAAAGGGCCAAATCGTAATAAGACTGGGTATGTTGAAATTTCGTTAGAGGCCTTTTCTAAACAAACTAAATTAAAAAAATAAACCAACTAAATACCTATCACTAGATATCCATTACAAACTAAAAAAATAGGTATTAAAATATTATGGTCGCAGCAGAGGTCCTATAGCCTTTTATTCTGAGTTTTAATATCAACAAAAAGCCCCTTTATTAACTCTTTATCTCCTACTCAACAGTAACTTCATATAATTTTACCTTTAGCTACAAGTCTAAGCTTTGTATTTTCAATAAAGCACTTGGGTCTTGATATTGTTGTTTTTGTAACCGAGTTAAACGTTGTAAATATTTAGGTGGTTGATCCAACTCCTTTAATACAATACTTTTAGGCACTGCCCTAGGATAACCACATGAGATACCATGTGGTTATAGAAAAATAGACGACCACAAGTACAGCTTTTTTTATATGCTTATAACTTATTTAAATGAAGTTTTTCCCTAAAAAATAAAAAACTATGTTTAGCAAAAATACTTAAACAAATAGTGGTCATTTAATTATAAATTAAGTACAATTAAGTGCGCATGGTACTTTGTTATTTTTTTACGCCTAATTGCGTAACCTCGTGAATAAAGAACCTGCGTAAAAATAGGTGTTCGACTTTAAATACAACCCACCGGGGAAGGGGGCTTTAACCAAAAAACGAATATCCATTAACACCCGTTCTAAAAACATTTAGAACTTACTTAGCAATATTTTTAAAACAACTTTATTTTAAAAGGGATTATAAAATGAAAATATTAAAACATTTAATCGCTTTTGCCTTTATATTAGGCATGAGCTCCATGGCATCGGCGGCCATACCGCCGCCGCCGGTCAATCAAAACTTAGGTATTCCTGATACCTCTTTTTCAAACTTTGATGCCTCTCTTTGTAAGGCATGTCACCACGCCTCTGTTAGGGGTGATGAACCACTAAGTGGCGCACCTGTTAAGCCAGGTTACAACCCTGATAGACACCATTTGTCACTTTATACCGAAATTGATGGTAAACCAGAATTTCCTCCTTATCGTGATGCGAATAAAGATGGTGTAACCGATACGCACTTTGGTTGCTTAAACTGCCATAAAGTGGTCACGCAAGGCGTAGATATCGAAACCGCTATCCTATCGGATGTTATTTACTTTAACTACCGTAACTGCTTAAACTGCCACTCAAGAGATGCAGGCCCGCTTACCGTTCACCATGCCACTGACCTAGCACAAACAGGTTTTTGTTTCCGTTGTCACGGTGGATTAGTTCGTGGTATTGACGTAGATGAATTAAGAGGTAAAAAGCCTGATCCTGATAACGCAGGAGAGACTGTTCCTGTAGTAATCCCAGACTACCCTCACAGCATGATCACACCTTGGCGTAGTAAAAAACCAAATGGTGATGACTCTCAAGAAAACCATGCTGGTACTGAACCAGGTAACTGTAATTTCTGTCACAATACAGCAGAGGGTTCTTCTGCAACGACTGGCGATGAAGGCGGAACAATGCAAATTGTTAACCTACCTGATGGCAGTACGTTCAACGCACCAGTTCTAACAAATGCGCAAAACCATCATAATACTGGTTTCTTTGATGATGATCGTTGTGCATGGTGTCATAAACTAGAGTTTACTGATCAAGGTATTCAAAAAGACGGGAACGCAATCCGTATCTGTCAACGTTGTCATGATAGAACTACGCTTCATAACATCGAATTTGATAACGTTGGTGATGGAGTCACAGCTGGTGCTGAAGAACCATACTATGGTCACATCGGTAATCAGAAAAACTGCTGGGGTTGTCACGGTAACAATAAAACAGTTCTTAACGACAATGGTGAGTGGGTTAATCCTAGAGATTACCTAGGTGTTGATAACCAAGGTGTTGTTATTGGAGATGAAGATCTAGCACGAATGGATGTAAGTAAAGCACTTGTTCCAACAATCAATACATTAAGTGTCGACTCAATTTCAGAAGGCGAAGAAGTACTCATTACCATTACGGGAATGAATATGGTTAACTCTGGCTTAGAATATAAGCCTGTACTGAACCCTGATGGAACAAATGTATTTGATGATCAAGGCAATGCCATGATTGATCTCGTTACAACAACTTGGTCTTCAGAAGTAGTCATTACTGACAAAGACAATAATGTTATTGTTATTGAGCCTAGTTACCAAGATAGAGCTAAACTTGAGTTCACTGTTCCTGCAACACTGACTTCAAACTTCTATCAAGTATCATTGAAAAAACATGATCAGGTCTCTAACCCACTAGGATTAATGGTTAAGAAATCAATTGCTGTTCAACAAGCATTTGTCTTTACTCCTTATGGTGGACTAGTCGTTATACTTGGTAAAAACTTTATGGAGACTGTAAACGGTTTAACCTATAAGCTTGTTGATCAAGATGGTAACGCACCTGTATCATCCTATTTATGGAAAGACGGTTTAGTTCTTGTTCACTTTGACAGTATCCCTGAAAGTGTCACTATGACGAACCTTTACGGAACTAAAGTAATACCTTTAACGAAGTATTAATGTAAAAACCTTATAAGTACCATTGTGCTTATAAGTAGCTAAATAAAAAGCGGAACTCACTCTCGTGGCTTCCGCTTTTTTAATAGCTCAAATAATGATATTTAACCTAAAAGGAAGATGAAATTTTATGAAACCATATAAATGGATTTTAACCACAACACTGGTCATTGCCAGCACAACCCTCCCGTTACACTCCTTTGCAACAAGTGAGACCTCCCCCAAGGATACTCCTAAGGTAAACACACAAGAAGAATCCAGAGTAGTGTTAGCACGCGTTAATGGGCAACCGATCTACGACTATCAATTAAAGCCACAAGTAGAACATAAACTAAAAAAATACAAACAATTCAATTCAAAAGGCCAGCAACCGACAGAAAGCCTTATTAACAACCTTAGACAAGGTCTTTTACAAGAATACATAGACACAACTCTTCTTGTTCTAGCAAGCCAAAAACACGCGGTTGATAATTTGGATGAAAAAATTACTCTGTTTAAAGAGAAAGCCATAAAAAATAATCAAACAGTGCCCAGCGATAAAAGCATCAAAAGCCAAATTCTATTTCGTGAGTACCTTAAAGCACATGACCTAGCAGACCCCATGCCTTCAGAAGAAGCCGTAAAAGCCCGTTATGAAAAAGGAAAGCAAAATTTTCTTTCTCAGAAAGGTGAGAGACACGTTCTACATGTATTTACCACTAAAAAAGAGGATATTCTCGCCGCCCAAAAAGAGCTAAACAGCGGAAAAAGCTTCAAAGAAGTATCCCAAAAGTACTCAGAAGATGAAAACACCAAGCAAGATGCAAACTTAAGCTTTATTGAGAAAGGCTACATGCCCAAAGCCTTTGATGAAGTGGCATTTAGCCTAAGCGAGGGCTCTGTCAGCGACATCATAAAAACGGAGGAAGGCTACCACATTTTAAAAATTGTTGAAATTCAAGAAAAGGGCAAACCCATTTCTTATAAAAGAATAAAAAACTTTTTAGCCCGAGGAATGAAGGAAAAAACAAAAGTAAACAACATTGCCGCTCACCTTAAACAATTAAGAGAAGAGGCTGATATTGAAATATTTCTTCCTAAAAATACAACATCGCAATAAAAAACTATCATCGACCGCACTAAAATAAGTATAATGACGCTATAAGCTCACATTACGCTGAGCTTAAAAACATGTCAGCCTAAAAGTAAGGGGGGGAGACCTTAGCTGGCAAAAAAAATATTCGGAGTACTAAACATAATGAAACACTATAAAACTATTCTTATCGCCACACTATTAAGTGCCGCAACCTTTTCAGCACACGCACTTGAAACAACAATTACATTTAACGATCAACCCCTAGGAAGTGGATCTGCAACAGATCCTAATGCATTTAATTCATTAACCATTGAAGACGTTACATTTAATGGAAGCGATCCTAGTGGTAACCCAGCGAATTTCTATTTTACTAATCTGGGCAACATTCCGTCTGATCTCTACCTAGCAAATGGTTCAGTTGGTTTTACCAGCCTCACTTTTTCTTTTGACAATGCTATTAGCGTTAGTGAATTCTCATTCACTTTAGGAAGCTCCGTAAATGCTTGGACACTCGATGCCTTTGATACTAGCGGTAATGCTATTGCTAGCACTGTGGCAATTGAACAAGATAGAATAGGTGATAACTCTTTTGGTTTTACTTATGCCGAAGGAATCTCTTATGCCACACTAACCCAAGTGGGTCCTGGCCCCTTACAAGCTCTCACTGGACAGCCCGCAGATATCATTGAGTTAGATGACCTAACATATACATATACCGACACAGTCTCTGCTGTTCCAGAGCCATCAACTTACGCTCTAATGCTAGGTGGCTTAGGGTTGGTTGGTTTTATGGCTTATCGTCGTCAAAAAACAACAAACGCTTAATTATTTAAAAAAAATTTAAATATACTAAAGAAGGCAAAATAATTATTTATTTTGCCTTTTTTTATTCCTAAAAAAGCAATCCTCCGCTTATGACACGGTACTTTACTCCTTCTCCTCTACAAAAAATATCATCAATCAATTAATAAGAAGATAAGCTTATTAAAGCACATTAAACACTTGCTTCATACATAGGTTATGGTATATCTAAAGAAAATACGTTATGATACGTTCCTTAATACTTCCTCAATCATTAGTGACATTAAATTTTCTCGAAAAATAATAAGCCCACTAAATAACAAGCCAGTCTACTTAATATTGTCATCTAATGAATTGAGCTAACTTAAAAGAATTTTAAGGAATTTTTTATATGAAATACATTCAGATCAGCCTACTCATCACATTTATACTCTCTCTCTTCAGTCTCAGCACGACAGCCAATGCCCGAGGTATGAAAATTTTTGTAGGGGCACCCACTGCACCACAATGTAGAAACTGCCACTACAACCTTAACCGATTTCCTACATTAGGGCTCAACCTTAAACTAAGGAACCCTGATCGCCATCACCTCTTAATAGGTACCACTATCCCTCCCATCTCTAGATCAAAAGCACCCGATGCAAGAGGAGCGACAAATGAAGGACAAGCCTACAATTGTTTTTCATGCCACTTAATGCTTCCAGAAACAGGAATACCTTTACAGGGAGAGTTCAAGATCGTTGAACCCTTTAGAGATTGCTTACAATGTCACCCTGCTTGGCGTGTGACAGGAAGACCTATGAGAGGTAACAATGTACACATGGAGCGTAACCCTCTATTTTTACAACGAAATTGCCAGGCTTGCCATGGTGCTGGTCAAGGTATTGATACAGATGGTGACGGCCTGAGCGATTGGCCTAATGAACCCACTAGCAGTGGTCGCGGTGGTCGTAGTGGAGGAATGGGTGGAAGACGATAACCCCTAACGATTCTCCACAACAAATTAAACCCCTGAAAAGGGGCTTAATTTGTTGTGGTAACCATTTTAAAATAAATAGCTACTAACTAAAAATATTATTGAACACGCTCAGCTTCAATTTTTTGAAAAACTCTTTTTAAATCTTGTTCTAGCTTTGCTGCTTCTTCTTCAGTCATTTCTGAATTTTCAGATATTTTTGCAATTAACCCTTTTACTTCAGAGTCCAACTTTTCAGGAGGAATTCCTTCAACCGAACTTAATACTTTTTTAAGAGCCGCTTTTTGTTCTGGCGTTTGTGTTATCTCAATCACTTCTTTTACTTCCACAACTTCAACTTCCATAGGTACAACTGCACCAGACGCTTGTTTATTCGTTGACTCTTGTTCTGAATCACTACACCCAGCTGAAAAAACGGTTATTGCTGCCACCAAACTCATCCACTTTATATTCATCATTTTTACTCTTTTTTTCATTTAAAAAACATCCCCCTTCATCAATAAGTACTTTATCTTATTTTAAAGAAGGATACCAGACACAATTTACATCATTTCCTGAGGATCCACATCCAAGCTCCAGCGCACTTTACGCGATAAAGGGCTTTTGTAAATATAAGGAACCATTTCAGACATTAATTGATGCAACCGCTTTCTCTGAGTTGCCTGAATCAATAACTGAAAACGATAACGCCCTTGACGACGGTGCATAGGTGCCGATACTGGCCCCCAAAACTCAATTTGATCTTTATCATTCTGTATTTTACCCACTTCGTAGTTTATTTTTTGTAAATTTAATGTCAACCCTGATTTTAAAGAGTGTAAAAATACCATTGCATCTTGTGGGTGGCTTGCTTCAGCACGAATTAATATTTGATAACAGTAAGGAGGAAGCAGTGCTTCAATGCGCTCTTTAAGTGCTCTTTGTGCAAAAATACCATAACCTTGAGTTATTAATGTTGCAAACAGAGGATGATCAGGCTGATGGGTTTGAATCAATACTTGACCTTTTTTTTCAGCTCGACCCGCCCGTCCTGCAACCTGCATAATGAGTTGCGCCATTCGCTCAGGTGCACGATAGTCCGCACTGAACAGACCTTGGTCAATATCAAGCATGCCCACCAAGGTTACATTAGGAAAGTGATGCCCTTTCGCCAACATTTGAGTGCCAATTAAAATATCCGCTTCACCTCGCTGCGCCTTACCTGTTAATTCAGCCATTTGACCTTTTAAACGCGTAGTATCTCGATCTATTCTTAAAACAGATGCATCCGGAAACCAGTCTTGTATCGCTTCATGTAATCGCTCAGTCCCTTGTCCTACTTTAATAAACTCATCGCTCTGCCCACAGCTAGGGCAACACTCTGGCTCGGGCATCTGTTCAGTGCAGTGGTGACACTGCAAGTAATGATGCCCCTTACCAGAGTGTAACGTCATATTGGCATCACAACTGGGGCAGCTGGCTTGCCAACCACACTCATGACACATCAATATTGGAGCAAACCCTCGTCGATTTAAAAACAGTAAAACTTGCCCCCCCTCTTCCAAACAGCTCTGCATCGCAATTTTTAATGGGCGAGACACCCCTTCTTGAATTTTTTCCCCCCTAATATCCAGTAGCTTTAAGCTGGGCAAAGAGGCATTACCCGCACGGTGCTTTAACTCTAAGTGCTGATAGCGCCCCTCATTTACATTATGCAAACTTTCTAACGATGGCGTAGCCGATCCCAACACAACGGGAACTTTCTCTTGAAAAGCCCGCTTTACAATCATATCTCTTGCTGAGTAACGAAACCCCTCTTGCTGTTTATAGGAGAGGTCATGCTCTTCATCAATAATGCAAAGCCCTAAATTTTTAAACGGTGTAAATACGGCTGAACGTGTTCCCAATAACACCTTTGCCTGCCCCGTTCGCATAACATGCCATGCACAGTGCCGCTCGGTATCGTTTAACCCTGAGTGCAAACTTGCCACAGGGATGCACAATTGCGCTTCAAAACGGCTCACCATTTGAGGCGTTAAGCCAATTTCAGGTACCAACACCAACACCTGCTTACCCTGAGCAATCGCGGCTTCAATCATCCCAAGATAGACTTCAGTTTTACCACTGCCGGTAATGCCTTCAAGTAAATAGGCACAAAAACCAGAAGAAGTACTCTGTAACTCATTAATCACCGTATCCACAGCCACTTGTTGTGCCTCATTTAAAGTATGCTTGGGTGATGATTTATATACCGAATGGGCTAAACAAGGCGCTTCACTCTCTTGGAGCCAGCCCATCTGAAGCAACTTTTTAACAGAAGGCTGCCAATTTTTAAGTGCTTGAGATAGGTTGGTGGCTGAAAAAGAGTGCTGATTTAAAACCTTCGCTTGCTTAAAAAATTCAAATACTGCTCGCTGCCGTGATGCATTTTTAGGCAGCTCGTCCTGCGATGCTTGCTCCCCTAACAGAGTCAAGGACCAATGTGTCATGCCCTTTGCTTCGGCGGGTTCTCCCATTCGTAACCGCTTAGGCAGCACTGCAGACACCACCTCTCCAATCGGTTCATGGTAATACTGGCTTGCCCACTGAAATAAGTTAAGTTGTTGGGCAGTAAACAGAGGAACAGCATCAATCACTTGATCTATTTTTTTTAGCTTCACAACCTCAAACTTGGTTGAGTTTTCCAACGACATCACCAAGCCCACAACTTTTTTATTACGAAAAGGCACCCAAACACGACCACCGACAACTGGCACGCCTTCTGATTCTACGTATACATAGTCCAATGGGGATAAAAAAGGACCAGAAACGGCCACTTGTACAATAGATGATTGGGACAAAAAATAACTCTCTTTTAAATACAGGGGAAGAGGGGGGGGAGAAACTTGACTGATGAAGGTGGAGAATGCAAGGAATAGCCAGCTATTCACAAGGTTTTCAACGAAAATTCGTCATATTTTAGCCTTTTTTATCTCGCGCCCCTCTCATGCAAAGGTCTCTCTAAACCCAAATCCCCTGATAGAAAATACGGTAAAATAGCTTATTCAAAGCTTAAATAAATACATTACACACCCAGAAACCTTAAATTCAGAACCAAAACATGCCCTTACCTGATTCTTCCCCCCCCTATTCTACCCACATTTTAGCTCAGTTTATTCGCTATCAAAACCACCTACAGACCCAAATAGGTCATATAGTGGCTTGGGCAAGTTTAATATTAGTGGGCATTACCGCACTGGTGGTTATTTTACGCTATGGTTTTGACACTGGCTCCATTGCACTACAAGAGAGTATTATGTACACCCATGCTATTTTATTTATGCTGGGCATGGCGTATACCTATCAACAAGATAAACATGTTCGAGTGGATGTATTTTACGCACATTACTCCAGCAAACAACGAGCATGGGTCAATTTATTAGGTACACTTTTAATGACCCTGCCAACCATGGCATTTATTATTTGGGTTGGCTGGGATTACGTAGCACTCAGCTGGAAAATAGGAGAAACTTCCGTTGAATCCAGTGGACTCGCCTATCTATACCTATTAAAAACCCTAATTTTAATCATGGCAGCCCTGCTGATCTCTCAAGCACTCTCCGTGGCAGCACAAGCCTCCCTTACCCTCTGCGCCCAGCCAGCGTCGCTACCCGAAAAAGATAATGACCACTTGGAGGGAAAACTCTAATGGAGTGGTTAGCACTGGTTTTATTCGCAGTTATTTTTATCGCCTTACTCATTGGGTTTCCTGTCGCACTGACCTTAGCTGGCACCTCTCTGCTGTTTGCCCTCATTGCCAATGCCTTTGGTGCATTCGACATGGCCTTTTTACACAGCATTCCCAGCCGTATTTTTAGCATTATGAGCAATGAAATACTCATTGCCGTGCCGCTGTTTATCTTTATGGGCGTGATGCTGGAAAAGTCTAAAATTGCCGAAAACCTACTGCACACAATGGATGAAGTCATGCGAGGCATTAAAGGCGGGCTGGGCATTGCCGTCATTATTGTAGGCATGTTATTAGCCGCCAGCACGGGTATTGTTGGTGCCACCGTAGTTACCATGGGGCTATTGGCCCTACCCACCATGCTCAAACAAGGTTATTGCCCTCGTATTGCCAGCGGTACGATTTGTGCATCGGGTACACTCGGGCAAATTATCCCCCCCTCCATTGTCTTGATTCTGCTGGGCGATGTTTTATCCTCCTCCTACCAACAAGCACAACTCAACCAAGGTATTTTTTCACCCGAAGCCCTATCCGTAGGTGATCTGTTTATTGGTGCACTGCTACCGGGTATGATCTTGGTGGTGTTGTATATGCTGTATATCTTTTACAAAGCCATGACCCGACCCGATTTAATCCCCAATAATATCGGAGAGCCTGTTGCACCCGGGCTTGGAAAACGAGTCCTTAAAAGTCTTGTGCCCCCTTTAGCACTCATACTATTAGTATTAGGCTCTATATTAGGAGGGTTTGCCACACCCACCGAAGCGGCTTCACTCGGAGCACTTGGTGCCCTATTGCTCGCAATGGTCAATAAAAAACTCTCTTTAGAGACTCTAAATCATGTGATGCGCAATACATTGCAAGTAACCAGCATGATCTTTTTAATTTTTATTGGCGCCGCTTTTTTTGCCCTAGTCTTTAAAGGACTCGGAGGGGATGATCTCATCACCGAACTGCTGACTGATTTACCTGGCGGGATCTTTACCGCCATGTTGATTGTGATGGCACTGCTATTTATTCTGGGGTTCTTCTTAGATTTTATTGAAATCACTTACGTGGTGGTGCCCGTGGTTGCACCCGTATTGCTCATGATGGGGGTTGACCCCATCTGGCTAGGGATTATGATTGCCATTAACCTGCAAACCGCTTTTTTAACCCCCCCCTTTGGCTTTGCACTTTTTTACCTAAAAGGCGTCGCAAGCAACTTAAAAACCAGCGATTTATACAAAGGAGTGATGCCTTTTATTTTGATTCAACTCAGTGTACTGGTCTTAATTGCCATTTGGCCAGAACTGGTAACTTGGTTACCAAGCTTGGTTTATTCATAAAACAACACTAAAATATGCGTAAAAATAACACCCTATAGAGCAGTCAGCGCCATATAGATACGGCTTTCACCGTCTTGGATGCATTTATAATTTGCTGTACTATCAATTTCATCGATTGATATTAGACAACAGGTTACATAAAATCTCGTGAAACCGATTCACTTCAAACACACCCTGCCCATGACAGAGTTTGATCGTTCGCACCAACACATTGCTGATCATAGCAAAGATGGCTTGGTGGTACTGTCTGCACAACTCACCCCCCTACTTATCAATCAATCTGCACGCCAATATCTAAATATTCCAGAACAGCCCAATGATATTTTTAAACACTTAGATATTTATACTCAAAAACGAAAAAATATTCAATTCAACTTAAAAGAGTGGATCTGCTCACAATCTTTTACCGCTGAACAAAGCCACATAAAAACGACTATACTTTGGGTCAAGACAAACCACCAAAAAATGCTTATCCCTGTTGTTTTCCAACTCTCCAAAATTGAAGGGGCAAATCAACAATCCGAAAATTATTTGCTTCTTATTCAAGATCAATCTTCAAAAATTGAAGCCGAAGCTAAAGTTTGCCTCATTAAAAATAGTGGAACAGGGCAATTTATTACCAACTCTGCGGGCCTCATTACCGAACCCAACTCAACCTTTATTTGCTATACCGGTTTAAATAGAAAAACGTTACAAAAAATGACCTATATCGACTGGCTAAAAGCACAGGTTATTTTTAAAGTTCCCTTTGATTTCGTCATGGATTCTTTACTTAAAACAGGGTACTGGATTGGTAAGATACAACTCAACTCGGCTGATCAAGGATTAAGCCTTAAAAAGAATATGCCCGCCATTCTAACCCTTTCAATGCTCACCGATGAAAACCGTAATATTGGGCACTTTACAGGCGTCATTCAAGATCTTTCTGAAATCCAAAAAGCTCATCGCCGAATTGAAAAGCTTGCTTACTACGATCCCTTAACAGGACTGGCTAACCGAACATTGTTGCATAATCAGCTTGAAAAGCTACTCAATAAAACTCAAACATCTCCCTGTTACTCTGCTCTAATTTTATTAGACCTTGATAACTTCAAAATGATTAACGATACGCTTGGCTACTCCGTTGGCGATGAGCTACTTATTTTAGTCACCCAAAAACTCCAAAAACTTGTCCCTCAAACCTGTTTAGTCATTCGAATGGAAGGCGATGAATTTGCCGTGCTCTTTAAGGAGATCAATGAGGATACCAGTATTGCATTAACCCAAGCACTTGGATTAGCCTATAAGATACAAGATGCATTAGACGATCGTTATGCACTTGAAAGCCACTCACTACACTGCTCAGCCAGCATGGGCGTTTATTTATTTAATGCCCCCCCTCAAGAGGGCTGCTCTGATGAACTCATTCGTTATGCAAACATGGCAATGCATGAAGCTAAAACCCTAGGAGGCAATCAGGTTTATCTTTTTGAAGACCGATTATGCGACCTTGCAAAACAACGATTAGAGATGCTTCAAGCTCTCAACCACTCTGAATTAGATGAAGAATTTCAACTCTATTTTCAAGCCCAAATAGATGCACAAGGCCAAGTTGTTTCGGCAGAAGCCTTACTACGCTGGTTTCACCCAAACTTAGGCCTTGTACCTCCCTGCGACTTTATTCCGGTTGCGGAAGAGGGACGACAAATAATTAAAATTGGTCTATGGGTCATGCATAAAGCCTTTATACAAGCCAATGAATGGCATAAAAAATATAAAAATCTACGCATTGCGATCAACATCAGTCCCATTCAGTTCCATGAACAAAGCTTTATCGAGCTTATTATTGGCCTCATAAAATTTACACACGTCAACCCCAACTACATTACGCTTGAGCTAACAGAAGGCGTACTGATCCAAAATACCACCTTAGCCCTACAAAAAATTCAACATCTTGTTAGCCTAGGGTTTCATATTTCCATTGATGACTTTGGTACAGGGTACTCCTCATTAAGCTATCTTCAAAAACTACCTATCCATGAACTTAAAATCGATAAAAGCTTTATTCAACACATTCCTGATAACCAAGATGACATCGCCATCGTTGACACTATTTTAAAACTCGCACAGAATAAACAACTTACAGTGGTTGCAGAGGGTGTAGAAACCGAAGAACAAGTAAAATTCCTACGCCAACAATCCGGTGACCTACTCCTACAAGGTTACTTTTTTAGCCGCCCTGTACCTGCTAAAATGTTTGAACAACAGTTTCTAATCTCTCCTAACAATTACTCCATCTCTACTGCTTCAACCATCCAATCTAATCAAACATTATTCCCCCCTTCCAATACAATCAATTAAAAAAACTTGCAAAAACAAAGTCTTTCAAATATAATCCGCCTCTTGCAGAAAACCAAGTATTAATAAAAACGAATACTATTTGGTCCATTCTGCTTCGCAGAGCCATTTGCTAACACATCAAAGAACCGCTTATCTACCATTATTGTAACTAGGTAACGCATTCTGAATTATTCTGATGCAAAGGTGCTCTAACCCAGAACACAATATTGCCCCAGAATAACGAATCAACTACCTATTTGTGTAGACGCGATTAAAACTTTTTTTTCGCAAACTATTTTTAAACCTATACGTTTTACCAGTGTTGTAAACATACCGTTTATCTATTGTTATTCATGGGCACACGATTCTCATATGAGAAAGGACCCCAAATGACTGTTGAAGTTACTTTTAAAGACCTCAAACTTTCCGAAGATGTACTAAAAGCCATTACCGATATCGGCTATGAAACCCCGTCTCCAATTCAAGCACAAGCCATTCCAGCTCTGCTAGAAGGCCATGATATTTTAGGTATGGCACAAACAGGTACGGGTAAAACTGCTGCGTTTGCTCTGCCAGCTCTTAGTAATGCCGATTTCAAACAAAAAGACCCACAAGTACTAGTACTTGCACCAACACGTGAGCTTGCTATTCAAGTAGCCGAAGCATTTCAAGGCTTTGCACATCATATGAAAGGCTTTCACGTACTACCTGTTTACGGTGGTGCAGATTATGGAACACAAATTCGCGCTTTAAAACGCGGCGTTCACGTTGTTGTCGGTACGCCTGGTCGTGTGATGGATCATATTCGCAAAGGCACATTAAAACTAGGTGAGCTAAAATTAATGGTCTTAGATGAAGCCGATGAAATGCTACGCATGGGCTTTATTGATGATGTGGAATGGATTTTAGAGCAAACCCCTAAAACACGCCAAATCGCTCTTTTTTCGGCCACTATGCCAAAAGAAGTTCACCGTATTGCAACACGCTACCTTAATAACCCTGTTGAAGTCATTATTAAGCAAAAAACGGCCACAGCCACCACCATTAAACAAAAATATTTAATGGTGAGCGGTGGACATAAGTTGGATGCTTTAACTCGAATTTTAGAAGCCGAAGAAAAAATTGATGGTTCTATTATCTTTGTACGCACCAAAACTGCTACTGTAGATTTGGCTGAACGTTTAGAAGCACGAGGGCACTCAGCCGCCGCTCTTAACGGAGACATTGCCCAAAACCAGCGTGAACGCATTGTCGATCAGTTGAAAAAAGGGAAAATTGATATTTTGGTTGCCACAGACGTGGTGGCACGAGGTCTTGATGTACCCCGTATTAGTCATGTATTTAACTACGACATTCCACAAGATAACGAATCGTATGTACACCGTATTGGTCGTACTGGTCGCGCAGGACGTGAAGGAAATGCCATCCTGTTTGTTACCCCTCGTGAACGTCGTTTACTAAGTTCAATCGAACGAACTACTAAAAGTAAAATTCCAGAAATGCACTTGCCATCCACGCAAGACATTAACGACAGCCGAGTCGATCGTTTTAAAGCGCGTATTGTTGAAGCCATTCAACAAGATGACACAGCATTTTATCAAGGACTTATTGAACAACTGGAAACCGAGCAAAATATTCCAGCTGTTGAAATTGCAGCCGCACTGGCTCGTCTACTTCAAGGTGACATTCCTTTCTTTATGCCTGACAAACCCGTTCGTGAAGCGCGTTCAGAGCGTAACAGTGGCAGTGAAGGACGTGAGCGTGGTGGAAGAGAGCGTGGTGGACGTAATGAACGCGGTGGCAGTAAAGATCGTAAACCACGTCGTAATCGTTCCTCAACACCGGATGAAGGCATGACACGATTCCGTCTTGAAGTCGGTAATCAGCACGGCGTAAGACCGGGTAATATCGTTGGTTGTATCGCAAACGAAGCGGGATTAGACAGCGAATTCATTCGCCAGCTCAATATCGAAGACACTTTCAGTACCGTAGATTTACCGGCTGATATGCCTAAAAAAGCCCGTGAAGATTTGCGCAAAGCATGGGTCTGTGGTCAACAACTTAAAATTACTGAAGTAAAAGGAGGCGGTAACGGCGGCGCACCACGTAAACGCCTAACACGCAATACGACAGCTAAAGACAAGCCTCGTCGTAGCTAAACTTTTACCTAAGTTTTCAATGACAATATAAATGAGTGCCTTCATGGCACTCATTTACCCCCCCCCTATTTATTCTGTTCGCTCTGTCCTATCTCATTTATTACAACAAGATCAAACAAACGGCAACGCTCTTTTTTCACTTATTCTTAGTGCCAACAAATTTGCTATAATACTCATTTTAAATTCCTCTTTTAATCGAGACCTTTCATGCTCTGTCAAGTTTTTCCAGAACGCTACCAAATCCAGTTAGACGAAAAAACACAACGTTTACAAAACTTGATTCCTTCGCTCACGAACTTAACGGTTTTTCCCTCTAGTCCTAAACACTACCGTGCTCGAGCTGAGTTTAGAATTTGGCATGAAGGCGAGGCCTCTGACTACATTATGTTTAATCAAGAGACCAAAGAAAAAGTTAAGATTAAACAATGCCCGATGGCCTCAGCAGCTATTGATGATTTAATGCCTAAACTCATGGCTAAAATCACTCACACACCCGTGCTACGTCAACGTCTCTTTCAAATTGATTTTCTCTCCACCCTCAGTGGTGAAATGCTTGTAACACTCATTTACCGTCGAGCCATCAAAGGAGATCAAGCGTGGTTAGATGCCGCAAATCAATTAAAAACCACTCTACCTATTACCCATATTATTGGCCGTGCAAAAAAACAAAAAATTTGTTTAGATCAAGATTACGTCATTGAAAAATTGCAGGTGGATAAACAGGTATTTACCTACCAACAAATTGAAAATTCCTTTACGCAACCCAATGCAGAAGTCGCTCAAAAAATGCTGCACTGGGCGCGTAAAATATCAAACGATGCACAAGGCGATTTAATTGAACTGTATTGTGGCAACGGCCATTTCTCGATTGCTTTAGCAGAATTTTACACCCAAGTATTGGCCACTGAAATTTCAAAAACCTCAGTTAAATCTGCTAAATTTAATATTGAAGCCAATCAAATAAATAACATCACCGTAGTAAAAATGGCCGCAGAAGAAATTTCACAAGCTCTACAAGGCCAAAAATTTAACCGTCTTAAAGACATTGATTTAACCACCTACCAGTTCAATACTATTTTTGTCGACCCTCCACGTTCTGGGCTGGATAATCTCACTCGTAAAATGGTCTGTGAGTTTGAACGTATTATTTATATCTCTTGCAACCCTGAAACATTAGCCCACGATTTAGTTGAAATTGAAAAAACTCACGACATTGTGGAATCAGCACTGTTTGACCAGTTTCCTTACACACAACACATTGAAAGCGGTGTCTTTTTAGTTCGGAAAAACACATGATTTTAGCTTGGATTGGTGCCATTTTAATAGGGGTTACCCTAGGACTTCTTGGTTCCGGTGGCTCTATATTAACTGTTCCCATTCTAACCTACCTAGTGGGTCAAGAAACCAAACTGGCCATTGCCAGCTCACTCATCATTGTATGCCTAATCAGCTTATTCTCAGCGCTCTCTTACGCTTACCACAAACAAGTAAAATGGCGAACCGTTCTGCTATTTGGACTCCCAGGAATGCTAGGCGCTGTAACAGGAGCTTGGACAGCCAACTTTATTAGTGATGCCGTTCAAATGCTTGTTTTTTCGATTTTATTACTCATTGCGGCCTACTTAATGTTTGAGCCTATCACACTGAAAGGGGAAGAAAAAGAGCACTCCGAACGAGGCATGCACCAGATTGTGGTTGATGGATTTGTGGTTGGCTTAGTCACGGGTATTGTCGGTGTTGGTGGAGGTTTTTTAATCATTCCTGCACTTATTTTACTAGGGGGATTGTCAATACGACTGGCGATTGGTACCAGCTTAGTGATTGTGACCATTCAATCTTTTGCAGGATTTATAGGCTACCTTCCCGTATTAGATAGCCTAGGCATTACTATTGATTGGCATATTATTGCGCTCTTCTCTTCCCTTGGCGTTCTAGGCAGCTGGCTTGGGCATAAACTCGGAAAAAAAATAAAACAGGCCCATTTAAAAAAAGGGTTTGCTACCCTATTGGTATGCATGGGCTTTATTATGTTATATAAATATATATCAACACTAATCTAGTTGTAGAGTATTGCCTTAATGGAGTTGATGATGCAAATAATTTCAGTCAATATTGGAAAAATTCAAACCTATCCTTGGCGTAATGGGACACAAAGTGCCCTGCATAAGTTTCCCGTCCAAGACCCCATTTCCATCAATAAACTTGGATTAGAGGGTGACGAACAAGCCGATCTAAACAATCATGGCGGTACAGATAAAGCTATTTTTATCCTGCCTACTGGCCACTACCAACGATTTAAGATTCAACAACCTTTTGGATTTTTAGGCGAAAACTTAACCATTGAAGGTCTCGATGAAACCCAAGTTTGTTTAGGTGACCGTTTTCAGATCGGTGACCTTCTGCTAGAGGTAACTCAACCAAGAAGCCCCTGCTGGAAACTGGGGCAACACGCCAGTATTCAAGACAATTGGACACTCTCCTCCTTTTTACAGGCTTACTCTAAAGAGGGGTATATTGGATTTTATTGTCGAGTACTCACCTCTGGAACGGTTCAAGCGGGTCAGTCTCTTACTTGGCTTCCCTATCAAGACTCAGATAAAACGTTGACCATTCAATCCCTTTTTCTTGCCAAACAACATTATCAAACCGTGCAAGATCAACAACAACTACAAACAGCCGTTAAACACCCTGCACTCTCCAATGCTTGGAAAAGTAGCATTCAATCGCTGCTCGCAATGCCACTTAAAACCTCTTAAATAGACACTCAAATATGATAAAAACAGATACCATTCCCTTTAATAAACTCCAAAAAAAAATACGTGGCTGCGTAGGAAAAGCCGTAGCTGATTATAAAATGATTGAGGAGGGCGATGTAATTATGGCGTGTGCCAGTGGCGGGAAAGACTCTCATGTCATGATTGATGTGCTGCTGCACCTTCAAAAAACCGCACCCATTAATTTTAAAGTGGTGGTGGTGAATTTAGACCAAAAACAGCCCGACTTCCCAGAACATATTTTACCCAACTATTTTGAAAACCTCGGCGTGCCGTATTACATTATTGATAAAGATACCTTCAGCGTGGTAAAAGCTAAAATTCCAGAAGGCAAAACCACCTGTGGACTCTGTTCACGGTTGCGACGCGGAACACTTTATGCCTTTGCCGAAAAAATTGGTGCCACTAAAATTGCATTAGGGCATCACATGGACGACATTGTCGAAACACTTTTTTTAAGCATGTTTTTTAATGGCAAGCTCAAAGGAATGCCCCCCAAACTACTCAGCGATGACCAACGAAACATTGTAATACGACCTCTTGCCTACTGCCGTGAAAAAGATTTACAGCACTACGCTACATTAAAAGAGTACCCCATCATTCCATGTAATTTATGTGGCTCTCAAGAAAACCTGCAAAGACAAAATATTAAAACTATGCTCAATGAATGGGATACACACTCCCCAGGACGGGTGGAAAACGTCTTTAACTCACTCAAAGAGATTGCTCCCAGCCAACTCTGTGATTCTAATTTATTTAACTTTTCCGACTTAACCATTGACCGAACGGGCGACGCCAAACCTTACGAATTTGAAGAGGCCGAAGTCTCCTCAACCAACTTAAGCCAAGCGGTAGAAATTACCTTTGACCCAAACCCTTTTATTAAAAACAATGCCTAATACTCAAACAAAAACCTCTAAAGACTCCCTTTGGCCAGGCCGAATTCTAAAAGGCCTTATTCGACTCTTTAGCTGGATGCCCTATTGGCTTATTCAAAAGGTGGGCACCGCTATTGGTTACCTTCTTATCTGGCTGCCCAATAGTCATAAAACCATTGCACAAAAAAACCTAAAGATCGCGTACCCCAACTTAAGCACCCCTGAGCAACACCAGCTTGTTAAGCAAACCCTTATCGCCTTGGGTAAAGTCACCGCAGAACTGGGGGCGGCATGGTATTGGCGCTATGATCGTTTACAGCCCTTGCTTAAAGAGGTCAAAGGACAAGCCTTACTGGATGAAGCCATCGCTCAGCAAAAAGGCATTATTTTTTTAGCCCCCCATATGGGCAATTGGGAGCTGATTGGCCCCATTGTTTCGGCACAGCATGCCGCCACTTTTTTATACCGCCCACCCAATATCCCTTCGGTTGAATCCTTTATGGTCAACGCCAGAGGACGATTTGGTGCAAGCTTAGCCCCAACCAATTTACGAGGTGTACGTACACTGATTAAAGCACTCAATAACCAAGAAGCGACCGTTATTTTACCCGATCAAGACCCAGGAGAATCTGGTGGAGTGTACGCTCCCTTTTATGGTCGTCCAGCACGCACCATGACACTGGTTAGCAAGCTGATTCAAAAAACCGACAGTACCGTTCTATTTATGGTGCTCAAACGCCTGCCAAATACACAAGGGTTCTGCCTGCACTATCTACCTGCAGATCCAAACATCGCCTCTTCCAATGAGCTGAAAGCTACAACCGCTCTCAACAGAGGGGTAGAAAACTGCATTCAGTTAGCCCCCGAACAATACCTTTGGAGCTATAAACGCTACCGTAAACCACCCAAAGTTATGGAAGATATTTACAAAAAAATGAAACGGGCATAAGCCGTAGAAAAGACAAAATTTAGGCAAAAAAAAGCACCGCAATTAATTCGGTGCTTACAACTTAGGGGATATAAATACTTTTAAAACAACTTTTTAAAACAAGGATTTTGGGGATAAAAACCTAACATTCAATAAATTTAGGGGAATTCATTTAAGTCAACTTAAGTTTACTGCGCCCACTAAATTAGGTCAATCATGAAAGATTAAGTAAGCATTAAGACACAATTAAGAAACTTCCTATGAAAGGATAGAAAAAAAAGGGGGGGGAAATTATTTAATTTTCTTAACCATCAATAACGCGACACCACTGATTACCAGTACCATACCCAGCCCATGCCAAAGCGTAAAAGGTTCATTTAACACATAAATGGCTAAGCCCATCGTCACAATCGGACCTAAAATACCTACAATCCCTGTTTGAGCTGGGCCAATTCGTGCAATCGCTTCACTGATCATAAAACTGGGAATGACCGTGCTAAAAATAGCCAAGAGTACCAGCCATACCCACGCTAAAGGGGTAATGCTTAAAGTACTAAAGTCGCCTACGGCAGCAAAGTGAATCAAAACAAAAAAGCTCGACACCGCCATTGCAATGCTGGTAAACCATAAGCTCCCTACTTCATGAATTACTTTTTTACCAAATAAAACATACAACGAAAAACTCAGCGCAGCCAAAAACACCAGTAACGTACCTAAAGGTACTTGGTCACCTGAGAGCGTTAACTCTTGAGAAAAAACGATCCATAACCCACTGTATGCAATCAACAACGCCAAAATAATTTTACGGGTTAAGGGTGTTTTAAAGAACATAGCGCCCAATAGTGCCACCATAAATGGGTAAGTAAATAGGGTCAAACGCTCCAACTGCGCAGAGATCATTTCAAGCCCTTTTAAATCCAACCAAGAAGAGAGGTAGTAGCCAATAAAGCCTAAAAAAATAATTTTAAGTAAACGACTAGAAAGTATTTTAGAGGGCGTTTGAGCGCGCATTAGCCAAATTAACACCACAAGATAAATAGGCAACGCCAGTGCCATACGCAACATTAAAACACTGTCGGCATTTAACCCTTCAACATACGCTAATTTAATAAAGATAGACTTAAGTGAAAAAAGTGCCGTACCAATAATGGCGAGAATGAACCCAATCATAACAGGACTTATATTCAGTCCCTTCACTCCTTTTTACGCCCCACATACCATGCATAGCGCTGCTTAACTGAAGCATTCTCTAAATTTGAGTTTTCAGGCATTAACCAACCCTCACCATATACTTCGGTGGTAAGCCCTGACCAAGCTCGGTTAAATTCACCTGAATGTACATAAAAGTCTGGATTTTGAGGCGCATTCTCATGGGGGGGGGATAAAAAAGTTTGGTAAAACAGTAAACCATTGGGCTTTAAGGCCTGCTCAATTCCTACAAACAGATCACGGTCTAAATACCGGCTAACCACAATCACATCATACTTCTGATAAGGCAAAATCATCTGCTCTAAATCGGTAATTAAGGGCTCTATCGGCAACTGATTTAAGTTGGCCCAATTATTTAATAAGGTCAATGCCGTATCCGAAATATCCCATGCATCTGTTTTTAAACCACACTGCGCCATAAAACGTGCATTGCCCCCTAACCCACACGCCAACTCAAGCGCCTGCCCATAAAAAGGCAGTAAATGACTGTGCTGTTTTAAAACATAACACGGATTGACGGTATCTTGTAACGTTGCAGTTTGATACTTAGCATCCCATTTTTGGGCCACTGAATGACTCATCATAAAAAACTCTTTACTAAATTTTCTTTACCGGTCTTAGGCATTTTTTTAATTTCAGCTTCTCGTTTTAACGCACAACTTCGATCTTCAGCATACTCTGAATACACCACATGGCAAGGCTGGCGAGGCTTGGTATATTTTGCCCCCCCTACTAAATCTCCATTATGCTGTCTTAATCGTTTGTTTAAATTGGTGGTAATACCGCAATACAGAGTATGGTCGGCACACCTTAATACATACACTGTCCACTTACCGTTCACTCGGCTACCGTGTCCAATGCCCTGACTTTCCACCCTTTTTCTCCAGCAATTGTACTTGCTGAATTACCATCCCTTTATCAACCGCTTTACACATGTCGTATAAGGTTAAGCCTGCTGCAGAAGCTGCCATTAGCGCCTCCATCTCAACACCCGTTTGCCCAACCAACTTGCAGGTGGCTATAATTTCAATACTGTTCTGTTCGTGATTAGGAGTTAATTCGACCTTAACCGAAGTGAGCATTAAGGGGTGACACATGGGAATAATATCAGGGGTGCGTTTAGCGGCCATAATTCCAGCAATACGTGCCGTTGCCAGTACATCGCCTTTTTTATGCTTGCCTTCCACAATCAACTGCAAAGTCTCGGGTTGCATCAAAATCACAGCCATTGCACGCGCTTCACGCTGTGTGTGAGCCTTATTACTGACATCCACCATCACTACTTTACCTTGATCGTCTAAGTGCGTTAAAGGGTTCTTTACAGAGTCGTTATTCATTCTATTCATTCCATTAATTCATATCATTAAAGGGATAGTAAGCCACATAATCACCCTGTGACACCGTACTATCCTCTGGAATCACCGCTAATCCATCAGCCCATACAGTGGAAGTTAACACACCAGAACCTTGGTTAGGAAAAAGAGTCACAACAGTCTCTTGCCCTCTATTTTCAAGCTGTGCCCGTACAAAATCCCGTCTAAAGCCTTTTTTAGACCAATTAAAATTAGCTTTTAGCCAAAGAGGCTGTAATTGCACGGATTGTTGCCCCTGCATTTTCAATAAAAAAGGACGAGCAAATAAATTAAAGGTTGAAAAGGCTGAGACGGGATTCCCTGGAAGACCAATAAAAGGTTTACCTGCCACTTCACCATACGCAAGAGGCTTACCAGGTTTCATTTTTACCTTCCACAAATCCAAATGACCCACTTGCCCAATTGCAGACTTAATATGATCCTCATCGCCAACAGAGACTCCCCCCGTGGTAATGACTACATCCGCCACCGAAGCCGCTTGTTTCAGTGCCTCAACCGTCGCCTCTAACGTATCCGCAACACGCCCTAAGTCAATAAGTTGAAACCCTAAACGAGGAATTAAGCCCGCTAAAATATAACGATTGGCGTTATAAATTTTACCCACTTCAGCCGTCTCACCAGGCTCTAATAGTTCATCACCTGTGGTAAAAGTTGCAATGGTCAGTGGTTGAAAAACCAATACTTGCGCAATGCCAATGGAAGCAATTAAGCCTAAATCCTGTGCGCGTAGTTTATGTCCTTTTGATAACACCACCGCGCCTTCAGCAATATCTTCACCTATATGGCGTACATTTTGTGCTGGCTGAAAAGAGGGGTTCGAAAATTTTACCCCCCCCTCTATTTCAATCGCTTCCTCTTGCATAATGACAGAGTCAGCCCCTTCAGGCATCGCGGCACCCGTAAAGATTCGAGCCACCGTGCCAGATTCTAAACTCTGTCCAATAGAACCTGCCGCAATACGCTGACTTATTTTAAAGACATCGCCGGCTTTTATCGCCTCTGCATCACTGGCACACACCGCATAGCCATCCATCATACTATTATGATGAGGAGGAACATTCAGTACCGATGTAATATTCTGTGCCAAAATACGCCCTAGCGCACTTTCAATAGGCAACGCTTCTGTTTGAGTGGTTAAAACGGCTTTAGACAATAAAGCATCTAACGCTTCATCAAATGTTTTCATGTTAAATAGGGTACTCAAATTAAAATTAAGAAAAAAGGGTAACGACTCGCAGAGTCATTACAAAAAAAGAATGAGATTAAGAGATTAGACTTTCCAACGTTTTTGGGCTTCAGAATCACTGATGCGAGAGTCTACCCAACGCACTTCGCCACTGGGCAGAGTCTCCTTTTTCCAAAAAGGAGCATTGGTTTTAAGACTGTCCATAATAAATTGTGCTGCAAAAAAAGCATTTTCTCGATGCTGGCTGGCAGCCACCACTAGGACAATCTGATCCTCTGGGTGCAACGAGCCAATACGGTGAATAATTAAGCTGGCCTCCAATGACCAACGTTTATGCGCCTCTAAACGAACTTTCTCAAGTGCTTTTTCAGTCATCCCCGGGTAATGCTCTAATTCAAGAACAGTCACCTCATCGCCTTCATTGATATCTCGAACCGTGCCTACAAACGAGACAACCGCACCGATGTTTTTATGTCCTTGGCGTAAAGCCAACACTTCCGTTGTTAAGTCAAAGTCGTGTTGTTGAATTTTAATAAAAGGGGTTAATGTTGAATCCAAAATCACCCTCCCGTTACGGGGGGGAAAAAGGCAACTTCATCCCCAGCCTTAAGAGATGTTTCACGTGAAGCAACATTATGATTAACAGCAATTTGTAAATTTTGATTCTCTAACAATACCGTTTTCCAGTATTCACCACGCTCAGCCAACTCAGCCAGAAGTTCAGATACCGTTGCATAACTTGCGGGCAGCCTCTCTTCGGCTTGCCCGAGCTGCTCTCTGAAACTTGCAAAATATAAAATGTGAATCACATTATCCACTTAACTTATCCACCCAATTCAACCATCTGTCTAAATTCAATATTATGCACATTTTCAGTAAAAAAGTGACGCTCTGGCTTTTTAAGAATCGCTTTTTTAATCAACGTTTCCAATGCTTCATCACTAATACCCGCACGTAAAGGGGTTCGCAAGTCCACAGAATCTTCTTGACCCAAACACAGCGCCAACACCCCTTTAGCCGTCAAACGTACACGGTTACAACTCTCACAAAAATGTTGCGATACCGCCGAGATAACGCCAATACGAGTGTTGGTACCCGCAATCGTAAAATTTTTAGACGGGCCATCATGCGTCTTACCCGTTGAAGGAATTAAATCGGTTCCTACGTGTTGCTTAATGCGTTTTAGAATCTTTGCGGCAGAGTAATGTTGATCCATCATGCTCACTCCAGCGGCACCAATAGGCATGGTTTCAATAAAACGTACCTCCACTCCTTTCGCTAAACCGTAATCAACCATAGCCTCAATTTCATCGTCATTGGTACCTTTCATCACCACCATATTAAATTTAACTGGAGTAAGGCCCACTTCTAACGCTTTATCTACACCCGCTAGAACTTTAGTTAAATCACCCCCACGGGTAATCAAGTTAAATCGTTTGGGTTTCAGCGAATCAATCGAGACATTGACTCGACTCACGCCGGCTTTTTTTAAAGCCAGTGCTTCACGCGCTAAGTGATGTGCATTGGTCGATAAAGAGATATCTTCCAAGCCCTCAAATGGTTGAATTTTTTCGACAAAAGAATCTAAATTTTTACGAACTAAAGGCTCTCCGCCCGTTAATCTAATTTTAGCCACACCCAAATTGACAAACGCTTTAATGATTCGCGCCAGCTCATCATACGAAAGATACTCTGTATGGCGGCCTTCAGGGTGAACCCCTTGCTCAGGCATACAGTAATCGCAACGATAATTACACTTATCCGTCACCGATACACGCACATATTCAATTTTACGTCCAAATGGATCTATTAATGATTTTTGCATGTTACTTAGCCTTACCGAAAATTAGATTCTTTCCTGAAAAAATCAACAAAGAAGGAAGAATTTTACCCTAAAAACACATTAGAATTCAATTATTTGGATCATTTTGGCGTCAACAAAAAACCCGCATTAAATGCGGGTTATTGAACTTAAACATTACATAGCAGAATGATTACATTCCTGCATGGCCGACCCCAGGTTTATCCTCATGCAACCGTTGCGGTACATTGTATTGAGGCGTACCATCCGGTAATTTACGTGCTTGACGGAACTTAGTCTCATCCCCTGTACCATCCCAACCTACTTGTGCATCTGGACAGTTCGTCATGCAACGCTCGTTATGAATGATAGGGCGATGATCACAAAACCAATTTCCTTGGTTTGGCATGTACTTATTAACCTTCATTAACACTTCAGAGTTAAAGAACGTATCATCATCCAGCTCCGTACCTTCATCGTCCATTACAAGATAGTTAGACTGTAAAATATAGCCCGTCATTCCCAAGTAGCCCGCATCCCCAATATAAGGTGCATTAGGCGTCCAGAAAGGCATCGTACGACGGATGTAATCAAATAACGTGACGGCATACGGCCAATAGTTACCCACCGATTTCATAGGAGCAGGATCGGTAAACTCTGATGTAACTAAGTCTTCTTCAACGGCAAGCGCCAAGTAGCCTTTGGCACCTTCACCAAACTCCCCATGACACATTGCACAAAATTGAACGTAAACTTTCGCCCCCTCTTCAATCGTCATTCCTACCGAAGGATCAGGCAAACCTTTACCGTCACCATCCACCGAAATATTCCATTTTTCTAACGAAGACTCGGCAATGGGCGTACCAAAACCACGTGCGACAAATGTGTCATCATTAAAGTAATTTTCAGCAGCACTTTCATGTACGTCAACAAATGCCTCTGGAATTTTACACTGTGAATTCCCGTGATTCCCACCATCAATACTGTCATCCACTTCAAAAGAGTATGGATTTTCTGGATCAAGTTTACCCACCATGCCGTTACGTCCGTGCGTTGCGTCCGCACCCAAAATAGCTTCAATAACCGATTTATCTAAATACTTACCATCGGCATTTTTAATAATTTCAGCATAGTTTGCGGCGTATTTTCCATCAATTTTGGCGGCCACACTGGCATTACCATCTGAATTTTCCGACATCGCAAATGCCGACCCTGACAATAGCGCTGCAACCGAAATTGCAACAATCGTTTGTTTAGTATTGTACATTTTCGACCAAGCCTCCGCTTTTTCCATCTTCCCAAGAATGAACACGCCACGTCACCATCGCAGTACGATGATACACATTATTCGTACCTTCTAATTTTCGCATTTGTGGCATAGGGGGCTGAACATAACCCGTTTCATCCGTTACACGACTCATTAAAAAGGCTTCAGAACCATCCCAGTCCCACTCAAGCTCAAAGCGTGTCCATGCTTTATCCAAGACTACCGAGGTAAAGTGTGCTTCTTTCCAGTTTTTACCTCCATCAGTCGAAATATCCACATGCGCAACCTTTCCTCGTCCTGACCAAGCCAAGCCTCTTACATAATATTTTCCAGGGCCCTGCATTTTAAAATCAGGCGATGGATAGGTAATAACCGAGTTAGCCTCCATGTACCAAGAGAAACGCTGTGCTGTTCCATCTGGCATTAATTCTGTATATTTTGAGGTCTCTTCTCGATGTTGCAAAGGCACATCATGTACCATAATTCGGCGCAGATATTTAATCCACATATTTGCTTCACAACCTGGAACGACTAATCGAATAGGGTACCCTTGCTCACGACGCAAAGCTTCACCATTTTGCGCATAGGCAATAAAACAATCATCCATCGCAAGCTCAACAGGCAATGAACGAGACATACCCGATGCATCGGCTCCTTCAGGAATAATCCACTTTCCTTCTGGCTTAATGCCGGCCTCTTTCAATAAATCTGATAAGCGCACACCCGTGTACTCCACACAAGACATCATCCCGTGCGTCCACTGTACCGAGTTAAGCTGAATCCCTTTCCACTCCAATGCTCCATTTGCAGGACACTCAACAAAATGAATTCGAGAGATGGAAGGAAAACGTTTTAGGTCATCCATAGTAAAAATGAGAGGACGCTCAACCAATCCATGAATGACTAAACGGTGGTCGTCAGGATTAATGGTAGGAACCCCACCATGAAAACGCTCAAAATGTAGGCCATTAGGTGTAATAATACCGTGCAATTGATGAATTGGAGACATCGTGATTGAGGCCATGGAATCCGGTGTTAGCCATTCCAAAGTACGGCGCTGTACCTCTTTTTCGAATGGTGAAGGCATACCATAAGGGTATTTTCTTACCCCAAAACCTAGCGACTTTCGAGCCGCTCCATCTTGTAATACATCCGTTAATTCGGCCTGTCCGGCATAAGGTGCGACGGCTTTTTTAGCATCAAACCCACCTGATGAATGCGCGGCTTGTGTAAACAGCACCCCACTGGCAACTGCCGCACTGCCTTTTAAAAAAGCACGTCGGCCTTGGTTACGACTTTCTTCCGTCTGTAACGCAACCTTCTCTTCCACTTTATCTGTCATTTATTGCTCCTTGAGAATCTTGCTGCACCACTTAAACAGCCCCAATTCAAGATGTTAACGTTAACGCTATTAAAGAAGTTCTGAAAAGCTCTTTAAATTATTTCCTCCAATCATAAACGTTAACACCAAACAACTTCAACCTAAAATGCACTAAAAATTAGAACCTGCTTATATAATTTTTTTATAACAATACCTGTTATTTTTATCCCCCCTCTAAAACATAATCATCAGACACACCATGTAGTAGAAACTAAAATAAAAACCCTATTTTTTCTTCGTCACTCAGAAAATTAAAATCATACGCAGAGTTCTTTATTTTTAATGTTCAGGCGCGTATCATTTGAAGTATCGTCAAACCCTATTAATTAAAGGCTCTAAACCATGCTCGATCGTCAATACCCTATTACACGTATGCGCCGTATGCGTAAAGATGAATTCTCTCGTCGTTTAATGCGTGAAAATACCCTGACTGCCAACGACTTAATTTTGCCACTGTTTGTCATCGAGGGCAGTAACCAACGCGAACCTGTTCGCTCCATGCCAGGTGTTGAACGCTTAAGCATTGATTTACTCATTATTGAAGCCAAAGAAATTCAAGCACTTGGCATTCCAATGATCGCTCTGTTTCCCGTGACGCCTGACGAGATCAAAACACTCGATGCGCGCGAAGCCTACAATCCAGAAGGACTGGCGCAACGAGCCGTTCGTGCCATTAAAGAAGCCTGCCCCGACCTAGGCGTCATGACCGATGTGGCATTAGACCCCTTCACTACACACGGACAAGATGGCATTATTGATGACAATGGCTATGTTCTAAATGATGACACCATTGATGCCTTAATGAAACAAGCACTCTCCCACGCTCAAGCAGGAGCCGATGTTGTTGGGCCTTCCGACATGATGGACGGTCGAATCATTGAAATTCGTGAAATGCTCGAAGACAATGGCTTTGTAAATACACGCATCATCGCCTATTCAGCCAAATACGCTTCCGCCTATTATGGCCCCTTTAGAGATGCTGTTGGCTCTGCTGGTAAACTGGGTAAAGGCAATAAATACACCTACCAGATGGATCCTGCCAACCGTAATGAAGCCATCCATGAAGTACGACTGGATTTAAATGAAGGCGCCGACATGGTGATGGTCAAACCCGGTATTCCCTATTTAGATATTGTGCGTGACATTAAAAATGAGTTTAAAGCCCCGACCTACGTTTACCACGTAAGCGGTGAGTACGCCATGCTCAAAGCGGCTGCTTTAAATGGTTGGATTGATGAAGAAGCCGTTGTATTAGAGACCCTTTTAAGCTGTAAGCGTGCTGGAGCAGACGGTATTTTGACCTATTATGCTAAGCTGGTAGCCACTTGGTTAAAAGAGCAACAATAATATGACCGACTTATACGCTGTAGTCGGCGATCCCATCGCCCACTCTAAATCCCCACTGATTCATCGTCTATTTGCCGAACAAACACAACAAGATTTACTCTATGAAGCGATTCGAATTGATACCGACAGCACCACATTTGAATACGTGATGGAAGACCTAAAAAACCGAGGGTATAAAGGTATCAACATTACAGTTCCCTTTAAACTCAACGCCTTTGAGTATGCCGATCAACTGTCATCACCCGCACAAACGGCTCATGCAGTCAATACCTTCTCTTTTCAAACAGATCGCACAACTCATGCCGACAACACAGATGGTATCGGGCTTGTCAATGACATTGAGCAAAATGGAAAACGTCCCTTTAAAGATCAAAAAATATTGATTTTAGGGGCAGGAGGCGCCGTGCAAGGCATTTTAGACCCTCTACTCGCTAAACAACCTGCCAGTGTACACATTGCTAACCGCAGTGCTCAACGAGCACAAGTACTTGGTAAGCGTTTTATCGGTGATATTCCCATCTCAGGCAGTGGCTGGGAGGACATTCCAAATCAAGCGTTTGATATTATCATCAATGGTACCTCCGCCAGCTTAGAAGGAAAGCAACTTCCCATTTCAAGCACTCTGGTCGGTAAAAACACACTTATCTACGACATGATGTACGGAGACAAACCCACTGTTTTTATGGATTGGGCCAAGAAAATTCAACCCTCATGCCAAACGATGGATGGACTGGGCATGCTGGTTGGACAAGCGGCAGAAGCCTTTTATATTTGGCGAGGCGTTCGTGTTGAAACCGCTCCCGTTATTGCCGAAGTTCGTGCGCAACTTACAGAGCGTTAACAATCAAATATAATCAGCATGGTCTTCGCCTAATACATCCAGCGAAGACTCAGCCCTATCTGCGGCTTGATACTCATTTTTTAATTTCACATAATGTGTCGCAGAGTACTTAAAAAAAGCACGCTCTTTTTCTGTTAAAGGTCTCACCAGCTTAACAGGAGAGCCTAAATACAAATAGCCGCTTTCCAGTACCTTACCTGAAGGCACCAAGCTGTTTGCACCAACTAAAACTTGGCTTTGCACCACTGCATGATCGAGTATCACCGCACCCATGCCAATCAAACATTCATTTTCAATCGTACATCCGTGTAACACCACATTATGCCCAACCGTCACATCTTGCCCCACAATGCATTGCGACCCTTTCGTCAACTCACTGTCGTGTGTAGTATGCAACACCGCACCATCCTGAATATTCGAACGTGCGCCCACAATAATATTATTCACATCCCCACGTAAGGTTACGTTAGGCCAAATACTCACGCCCTCTTCTAATACACATTTTCCAATCACCACTGCACTTTGATCCACCCAAGCGCCCTCAGAAATTACCGGATAAATACCTTGATATGGACGAATATTCATGACAAACCTTCCTTTTTACTTTTCATACGAAATATACAACAAGAGAATAAATGGCAATACGCACGCTATGCGTTCTTTACTTTAATGCCACTAGAATAACTCTTGTTTTTAAATAAGTTGGCGCTAATTTTATTCAAAATTCAGATTGAATTGACTTGCTAAGTAACATAGACTCTATCGTGTTCGAATACAAACTGTATTATCCATCATAAAATCAGTAGAATAGCTTAGTGAAAACAAAAACAGAACACAAAGGGCGCTTAAGTGAATAATAATCAAAAAGAGTCATTACAACCAGTAGATGAACGTAGACAAGAAGCACGGTTTACAACCCATCTCGAATCTGTTTTAGAACAAGAAGAATTTGATATTTACACCACTGTGATCAATTTATCTGAAAAAGGAGTGGGGTTTTTATCCGCCAGACCTTTTAAGGAAGGCGAGATTGTCAATATCAATCTCTCCTTTCACAACCAAAGTGCTGATCCAATTAAATTAAGAGTGCACGTACAGTCCTGCCGAGAAGTTGATTTGGAGTACTATATTGGAGGGATCATCACCAGTAAAACGGATGAATTTGAAAAATTCTATGCGGCCATCCCGCACGTTTACTAAACACTCTGAATACCCTCCTCCAATAGTAGAGTAGCTCTAATGCTTAACGCATCGTCACCAGCTCTTCTGAGCTGGAGGGATGAATGGCAATCGTGGCGTCTAAATCGGCTTTAGTTGCCCCCATTTGTACCGCCACGGCAAACCCTTGCAACATCTCATCTGCCCCGTCACCCACAATGTGAATACCCACCACTTTTTCATCCTCTCCTGCGACCACAAGCTTAAGTGCTGTTTTGGTTTGATGCTCCGTAAATGCATAACGCATCGGGGTAAAAATAGAAGTATACACCTTAACGTTATCGTGACCATATTGACTGCGCGCATCATGCTCAGCCAGCCCAATGGTGCCAATAGGAGGGTGAGAAAAAACAACCGTTGGTATATGGCTTAAATCCAGTTTTAAATTGGGTTGATTGTTATAAAGACGCTCCGCCAAATAGCGACCTGCTCGAATGGCTACAGGCGTTAATTGAGGTTGACCGGTGACATCACCAAT
>WFQP01000006.1 GCA_015487015.1 Thiomicrorhabdus sp. | reverse complement strand
TTTAAAAACTTTTTTCATGACTTTCAACTCTATATAACTACCGACCTCAAAGCTTCTTGCTGGCCTTCTTTACTTGAAAGCCCTTTGCTTCGGAACGGGGCGTATTCTAACCAATACAGCTTACAACGCAACCCCTATTCCTACTTTTTTTTGCTCTTTTTTGTATTTATTTTTAATAAACTAAAAATTAACTCCAAAACATACGAACACATTCATAAAGAGAGTGACTATCTACTTAGGAGGCTCGCCTTTATCTTCTGTAAACAAGCCTCTTTCAATCCTTAACAATCTTTATAACGCACTTATCTCCCCTATACTCCATAAATACAAATACCAGTTTAACCATAGATTATTAACAACGATTTGAATATCTCTTTCTGCGCGGTGTAAACTTCGCTGTGCATCCAATAAATCTAAAATATTCCGGTTTCCTGTAATTAAGCCATTTTCAGCAGCCGTTAAAGCTTGTTTATTTGAGGCCAAAACGGCTTGCAAAGCGAGTAATCTTTTTTGATTATGCTTTAAGTTTTCATTGGAGCCTTTAAAACTTGCAGCCAACGAAAGTTCTTTTTGTCGCTTTTGAGCTGTTAGCTGTCGACTCTCTGCCCTTGCCTTAGCAATAGAAGCATTTGTTTGACCACCTAAATAAAGCGGGACATTTAATGTTAATCCAACTTTAGCTCCTTGTGCATCATCATAGAAGTAACCTTCACTCTGATTGTTAACCACAGCACCAAAAGCTTGAATCACAATACCATCTTTATTTTTCTCATAATCCACTTTTTTATTTATCGCCAATAAAGCTTGATCATAACGTCGCATTGCTGGGTGATCTGCAATTAACTCTTTCATTTTTTCACTAGTTACACCCAACTCAATAACAGATGCAAACCTTTCTGGTTGAATAAACTCTGACAAATCAATATGAATACCTAAAAGACTTTCAAAATCAATTTGAATAATATGTAAGTGCTGTTCAATTTTAATTAAATCCGCCCGATTACGATCTAAACGCGCTTGAATATCCGAAATATCATTTAAATCTTGATAGCCGATGGTAAATCGTTGCTTTACTTGCTCCATTATTTCACTAATCGATTCAAACTCTTTCTGCAAAAAAAGTTGCTCTGATTTTTGTATCCAAAAATTAAAATATAAATTAGAGACTTTTAGTAACAATGATTGCTTAACCCCTTCTAACTGCCATTTTTTTTCAATCTGTTGGTACGATGCTAAACCATAAAGATCCTCTCTATCTGGCTGATAGAGAGGATAAGAGGCTTGAAGTTGGCTAGCGGTTCTTGCAAAAGACTGTTTTTGCATCCATGAGTAGCTTAATTCAGATTTAAACCTGACATCAGGCTTTAAAAAAGAGGCCATCACCTCTTTGTTATCGCGAGTGGCATTTTGCTGTTCAACCGAAATTTGAATAACAGGACTATTCTCTAATGCTAATGAAAATAACTTTTGCAACTGTCTATCTTGAGAAAGGTTTGGGTTATTAGCTACAGCCGAAAGTGTTAAAAACAAACAGCTAAACAAAATACCCAAATAAAAGCAGTAACGCTGAGGTCTTATATCAATAAATTTCATTTCTCCTCTCCTGTACTTTTTTTCTTATTAAATAATTTATGCTTGTAAATAAAGTAAGTAAATACTGGAATAATAATCATAGATACAACAGGCGCCGATAACATTCCGCCTACCATAGGTGCCGCAATACGCTTCATTACTTCTGAACCAGTGGTGTCGCCAAACATAATAGGCAACAAGCCCACCACAATCACACTGACCGTCATCACTTTAGGACGAACTCGCTGTACCGCTCCATACATAATGGCATCAACCAACTCTTTTGGACTGTTCAGCTTATTATTTAATTCCGCTTCTGCAATGGCACTTCTAAGATACATCATCATCACCACACCAAATTCAGCTGCAATCCCAACCAAAGCAATCATGCCTACCGCAACCGCAATTGAATAATCATAGCCCAGCCAATAAATAAACCAGACACTCCCTAATAGAGCAAACGGCAAGACACTCAACAGCATCAAGGCTTCGACCATATTTTTAAAAATAATATAAAGCAAAATAAAAATAATCAGTATTGCAAACGGTACAACCACTTGCAGTATTTTTTGTGCTTTTATTAAATACTCATACTGCCCCGTCCAATTAAGGCTGTAGCCGGCTGGTAGATTTACTTTTTCATGAATAATCTCTCGACCCTTTTCAACGTAACCCACCAAGTCCACGCCTTGATTCAAATCTACAAATGTCCAGCCATTTAAGCGAGCATTTTCAGACTTGATCACAGGGGGACCTAATTTAATGAACACATCCGCCACTTGGCCTAATTGAATGTTTTGTCCTGTCGGAGTCACAATAGGTAAAAACTGTAAAGCTTGTACAGAATCTCTCCAAACTTGAGGGTAGCGCAAATTCATCGTATAACGTTCACGTCCTTCCACATTGGTCTGCAAAACTTTTCCCCCCACAGAGGTTGATAAAATATCCGCTAAGTCACCCATATTTAAACCATAACGTGCCATATTGGCTCGGTTAGGCATAATATCAATGTAACGACCTCCCTCTGCACGATCAGAATAAACAGACAACGTTTCAGGCAGCTCTTTTAAAGCCGCTTCTACATCCTGACCTATCTTCTCAATCACCGCTAGATCATCCCCCGATATTTTGATGCCTATTGGGGTTTTAATGCCTGTCGAAAGCATATCAATGCGCGTTTTAATCGGTTGTACCCACGCATTGGTCACTCCAGGAAATTTTACTTTTTGATTGAGTTCAATAATTAACTTATCCAAAGTCATACCTTCTCGCCACTCAGGTTTATCATAAAACTGAATGGTCGTTTCAATCATCGTTAAAGGTGCAGGATCGGTCGCTGAGTCAGCACGACCAATTTTTCCAAACACCGTTTTAACTTCTGGAAGTGATTTAATAATCGTATTCGTTTGTTGCAATAACGCCTGTGCTTGCCCGATGGATAAACCAGGCAAAGTTGTGGGCATATATAACAAGTCCCCCTCTTCTAACTCAGGCATAAATTCAGAGCCTAACTGTTGCCATGGATACACAATTGATGCCAGCAGCACCACTGAAACAAGCAGCACCATTTTTGGCCATTTAAGTACCCGTGTTAATATCGGACGATAGCCCGCTACAAAAAAACGATTAATGGGATTGTTTGTCTCACTGGGTAGTTTTCCGCGAATAAAATAGCCCATCAGTACAGGAATTAAAGTAATGGCTAATCCTGCTGCAACAGCCATAACCAATGTTTTGGTTAAGGCTAAGGGGGTAAACAATCGACCAGCCTGCTCTTGCAAGGCAAAAATAGGCACAAAACTCAGTGCAATAATTAAAAGGGATAAAAATAGCGGTAAGCCAACTTCTTTTGAAGCCACTAAAACAATCGACCAGTGCTCCTCTCCCTCGGCATACTTACCTGTTTTTTTGAAATGCCGCTCTAAATGTTTATGAGTGTTTTCAATCATTACAATGGCGGCATCCACCATCGTTCCAATCGCAATCGCAATCCCCCCTAAACTCATAATATTGGCGGAGACACCCATTTTTTCAAGAATGATAAACGCCCCTAAAATACCCAGAGGAAGCGATAAAATTGCCACAAAAGCAGAGCGTAAATGCATTAAGAACAGTAAACAAATCAATCCAACAACAATCATTTCTTCAATGAGCTTATTGGTTAACGTGCTGACCGCTCGATTAATCAAGCTTGCACGGTTATAAACCTCAACGATTTCAATGCCTTCTGGCAAACCTGCTTTAAGCGATTCCATTTTAACTTTAACCGCTTCAATCACATCTAACGCATTCTCACCAGAGCGCATAACAATAATGCCTCCAACCACTTCACCCTCGCCATCTAACTCGGCAATACCACGACGAGACTGCGAGCCTAACTGTACTTTTGCAATGTCTTTTAAGAGAATAGGGGTGCTGTTTTCAGAGAACAGACCCACGGGAACACTTTCAAGGTCTTCCACCGTTGATACATAGCCCTTTAAGGCAACCATGTATTCTGCTTCTCCCTGCTCAATAACCGAAGCGCCCATTTCAACCGAACTCATTTGAATGGCTTTTTGAACTTGCTGCAACGTAATCTGATAGGCACGTAACTTATTGGGGTCCACAATCACTTGGTATTGTTTAATCATTCCACCAATGGCGGCTACTTCAGAGACACCCGAAACGGATTGAAGCTCAAACTTTAAAAACCAGTCTTGTAAACTTCTCAGTTGTGCTAAATCATGTTGATTAGAGCGGTCTACCAACGCATACTGATACACCCAGCCCACGCCGGATGCATCTGGCCCCAATGTTGGCTGTGCACCCGCAGGCAAAACTGTTTTAACTTGGCTTAGGTACTCCAATACACGTGACCTTGCCCAATAAGGATCGGTGCCATCTTCAAACAGAACATACACATAAGAGTCCCCAAAAAAAGAGTACCCTCGTACTGCTTTGGACTTGGGTATTGACATCATCAAGTTCGAAATAGGGTATGTGACCTGATCCTCAATCACTTGAGGCGTTTGACCTGCAAACGGGGTTTTAATAATAACCTGAACATCCGAAAGGTCTGGAATGGCATCTAACGCCGTATTTTGAAGCGAAAGCCAGCCCCATGCCCCCATCGCAGCACTTAAAATCAAAACTAAGACACGATTGCGAATAGAGTAAGAAATAATAGAATTAATCATCTAAACACCCCTTAATGGTTATGTGTTACAGGTTTAGGTGTTTCACCTGATGAGATTAAACGGCGTAAATTTGCTTGAATTTGACTCTCTGAATCGATTAAGAACTGACCCGAAACTACAATATTTTGCCCTTCTTTCAGCCCTGATAAAACCTCTACAATCCCTTTGGTTTGAATACCAGTGGTAATTTCAGCCACATCAAATGACCCATCTTTTAATTGACGTACCACACGTTTAGTACGACCATCATCAATTACCGCTTCTAAGGGAATAGCTAATGCATTACGTTTTGCACCACCATAAATTGCAACATCCATAAACATATTTGGCTTTAAAATATGCTTTTCATTTAAAACAGGCAAGCGCACCTTTAACGCCTGGGTACGCACATCGGTTAATGGATAAATATACTCAATTTGACTCTCCCAACGCTGTTCAGGAAACGCCTCACTGGTTAAATCGGCCGTTAGCCCCTCTTTTACCCAGCTTTGCTGTAAAGGTAAGATTTCAGCTTCCACCCAAACACTGGACAAGTCTGAAATACTCATTAACTCTGTTTGAGGTTGAATATACATCCCTTCTTGAACGGACAAAGCCGAAACCACTCCATTTTGACTGGCATAAATAGGAGTTTCATTAATCAGTTTTTTATGACGTTGAATCTGCTTAACCACTCCTCTGCTCACTCCTAAAAGGGCTAATCGTGTTTTAGCCGATGCCACAAGAGAGTTGGCCGATACACCTAAGCGTTTACGATTTTGCAACGCCAATAAAAAGTCCTGTTGTGCGGATACAATTTCTGGCGAATACAAACGATAAAGTAACTGGCCTTTCTTAACCGTATCCCCCAAGCTGTGTACACTCAAATCACTGATCCAGCCCGAAGCTCTTGGGTGAATATGAACCACCTTAGCATCATCCGCTACCACCTTGCCAAAGGTTGGAATATAACGCCATAAAGTGGTTTTTTGTACCTCAATTGTTCGGATAGCAAGTCCTTGTTTAAGGCCTTGTGCAGAATTTTCTCCCCCCCCTATCGAAAGGCTTGCAGACTCTTCTGACGATTGAATTGCTTGCTTCACTAAATCCATACCACAAATAGGACACGTTCCTTCATGGTCACGAATAATTTGAGAATGCATTGGGCAGACATATTTATAAACAGTGGTAGATTCACTTTCTAAAATCTCTATTTCAGAAACATGATCCTCTTCATTTGATACACTTAAGTGACCCACATGAATATCTGTGCCTTCTGCACTGACAAAAGAGGGGATTAAAATAGCCAAATATAGGCACAGCAATACATAGGAAGATGAACGTTTCATAATAAAAAACCTTTTTAAATGATATTAAATAGAGGCACCCACCCAATTCGGCTGAATGACACATCAAGCTTAAATAAAAGTAATTTTATGAAATTTTAGGGGGACGAAAATTAAGAAAAACAGGGGCGTTTTCTAAATGGGGAGGGACAAAAGTAATGGATACTTCCGTTAGGGTTGGAGTATTAAGCGTATAAACCGTCATACCTACCAAAGGAGAGCTCATTTTATGACAACTATTATGGTCACACTGACAGTTATCCAAACAGTTTGGACAAGTATAATCTTCTTGGATTTTAAGCGACTCTGTCATACCCATAGAAGGGCAATTAGAATGCCCAAGGGTTAAGACTGAATCATTCGTGTTCACTTGTTCTGTCGTAGACAAATAATTCAGTTGAACACTCGGAAACACTGCCACTGCCCACGAAGAGGAGAGCGCTGAAAATAGGATTAAAAAAGCCATCAACGAGTGTTTCATGATTTCGATTATAATTCATTCCACACAAAGTTGAAATAAAAAACCATATACTCAGTTTAAAATATCAAAAAACTACAAACCATATCCTTCTTACTCCGAAGGCTCTAAATAAGCCACCACCTTATTATCAGGCGATCTTTTTGCAACATAACTGGCGGAATCAGCTCTTTCCATAACCTCGTGAATACTTTCAGCATTTTCATCAATTTTAGCTAAACCAATGCTCACACCAACGGTAAGAACATCTCCCTCCCAATCAATACAAATTTCATCAATCTTACGTAAAATTCTTTTTGCCACTAACTCAGCAATTTCAATTGGACAGTAAGGCAATAAAACAGCAAATTCATCCCCCCCTAAACGAGCCACCACATCATAGTCTCGTCGTTCATAGCTCAAAGTAAGTGCGACCTCTTTTAAAATAGCATCTCCAGCCTGATGTCCGTAAGTATCATTAATCGCTTTAAATTTATCCAAATCTAAAAATAACAATGAGTGCTCTTTATGATTATTGATCGCCTCTTCCCATAAAGCCTCCGCTTCATGTTCAAAGCCGCGGCGGTTTAATAACTCCGTCATCGAATCATGATTCGCTTCCCAAGAAAGGTTTTCTAAGTTTCGATGCAGTCGAGCATTTAAAAAATAAATCGCTCCTATTAATGCCAAACAACCAAAAAAGATAATCGAAATCCACAGTACTGCTCGATTAAGCTGCTCTTCCGCAACGTGCTCAATACGACTCAATGGAATGGTAATTTCAAGCGCACCTAATAATTGATGTTGCTTCCATGACTTTCCAAGTGGAACCCCTGCCTGTTCACGAAATTTTTTCACATTCTCTGTTGTTTCATAATGATTATGGCAAGCCACACAACTTGCAGAGGTTGCTGAATCTGCTGTTAAATATCGAAATACATTCACACCATTCTCTTGCTCAATGCGAAAAATAGGTTGCCAATCTATTGGACCTTTAGGGTTTGCCTGATCTTGAGCTTCAAGTTGAGGCCATGCCCACTTTAAAAAATCATTTGAAAGCCCTTGAGAGGGTTCAATATTCCAGCGACTCACAGGGCGATAATGAAACAAATTAGCTGTATTTTGTTCGGTTGCTTTCCCTAAGGCTTTTAAAAACTGAGCAGGGATAGGAATATATCCCTCATGAACTTCTGAATCAACATGCGAGCCATAACCATCATTTTTTAGTTTAGAAATTGCCACATCAGAATAGACAGAACGTGCTGTCTTTGCAAAGGTGCCCACAATTTTTGCTACCTCCTCTGCTTGCTTTTCAATAAAAAATTGTGTGGTATCTCTTACAACAAAAATAGCTAGAGTACCTACAATAAAAAAGCTCAGGATTAAAATTATGACTATTTTTTTTCGCTGCTGTAATACATAACTCATCTGCTTCAACCCTTTCAAACAATACTTGTCACAATCCAAGTACTATAACACTTTAAAAGTACACTTCTCTGCCTGCAATAATGAAACTAAGGTTAACTTATTCTTCAATGGAACAGAAAGATTTATCTTCACCTGTTGAGTATAATCCGTTTTTAATATCTTACCACCCATATTATCCACCCAATAACGAACCTGCTGTTCTAACGAAAAATCACAGATTACCCAAATAGAGACCATTTCAATCTGCTCTTTCGTGAGCAACGCCTCCATAACCACTTGAGTCGCCTGCCCATAAGCTCTAGCTAAGCCGCCTGCTCCCAGTTTAATACCACCAAAATAACGTACGACAATCACCATCACATCCCCAACATTTTTATGATTTAGTACATTTAAAATAGGCTTGCCCGCAGTACCTGATGGTTCACCATCATCTCCCATTCCGGCATTAAGTGCACACTTAGGATCACCCATAATATAGGCCCAGCAGTGATGGCGAGCATCAGGGTACTGTTTTTTAATTTCAGCTAACCAGAGCATGCCTGCTTCACGTGAAACAATATTTTTAGCATAGGCAATAAAATGACTTTTTTTAACAATGACTTCAGCAGAGGCCACTTCAATAGGAATCAAGTACAACCCCAAAGCTATTTACCGATACAAAAAGAGGTAAAAATACGCCCTAACAAATCGTCAGAGGTAAAACGACCCGTAATTTCAGACAGTGCTTGCTGTGCCAAACGTAAATCTTCTGCTAAAAGCTCTCCCGCCGCAAACCCTTCTAGCTGTTGCTGACCACTCTCAATCCAAGATAATGCTATTTCTAAGGCATCCAAATGACGCTTTCTAGCCATAAAGACGCCTTCCCCTGTTTGAGAAAACCCCATTTCTGCCTTAAGGTGCTCTCTTAAAAGATCCAGTCCTTGGCGGTGCTTTGCTGAGAGCCAAACCACTGCCTCTTGTGTATTTTTATCCACTTCAATCATCGGTTGATGGCCAATTAAATCAATTTTATTACGCACCAGTGTTACCGGAATATGAGCTGGTAATCGCTCTAAAATCATTTGGTCTTCTATATGAATTTTCTCACCTGCCTGTAATATCACTAACACTCTATCTGCATCATCCAGTGCCTGCCATGCACGCTCAATACCTATTTTTTCAACTTGATCTGTCGCTTCTCGAACACCAGCCGTATCTAAAATATGTAATGGAAGCCCATCAATATTAATTTCTTCTTTAACAATATCTCGCGTCGTACCAGCAACATTCGTAACGATGGCACTTTCTCGACCGGAGAGTGCATTCAATAAACTCGATTTACCCGCATTAGGCCGCCCTAAAATCACAACCGACATTCCCTCTCGTAATAAAGCCCCCTGTTTTGCTGCACTAAAAACCTGTTGTAAACGCGATAAAATAACCTGTAAGTCACGAGCAACCTTACCATCTGATAAAAAATCTATTTCCTCTTCTGGAAAATCAATCGCTGCTTCTACATAAATTCGCAAACGAATGGTCTCCTCCACTAATGCATTAATCTCTCGTGAAAATTCACCCTGTAATGAACGCATCGCTGACCGTGCAGCTTGCTCCGAGGATGCTTCAATTAAATCTGAAATTGCTTCGGCTTGAGCTAGGTCTAATTTATCATTCATAAAAGCTTGCTTTGAGAACTCACCTGGCTCAGCCAGCCGTGCGCCTAACTCAACCACTCTATTTAACAACCACTGTAAGACAATAGGGCCACCATGCGCTTGTAACTCTAAAATATCCTCACCTGTAAATGAGTTGGGGCTTGGAAAATAAAGAGCGATCCCTCGGTCTAACACTTGCCCCTCTGAGCCCAAAAAATTACCATAGTAAGCGTAACGGGGCTGAGGTAAAGTACCTAAAATTGCTTGAGTAATCTTTGCCACTCTTTTTCCTGAAATCCGAACAATTCCAACCCCTCCTCTCCCAAGAGGGGTGGCAATTGCAGCAATGGTATCTATATTATCAAATATCATTCTTTACCCTACTTTACTCAAAGTGACCAATAAAAAAACGCCCATTAAAGGGCGTTTTAAAAGAAAGCTCAATACATTCTAATTGAGTTTTAAACGATCGTTTTATACACCGTTGTCTTCATATCTGTAATAAATGCTTTCTCAGAAAATAAAGCAATACGCTTATCCAACTTCTTTTTAGAAGAAAACGTCATCTCTTCTGCTTCTCCGTTTACCTTAAAAGATAACACATACAATGGCTTCGAATCTACTTCAGCCGTTGCAATAGGACTGGTAACGCTGGTTACTGAAGCGTTTGACTCTAAAGGAAAATATCCTGTTTTTGTTTTATAACAAATTGGAGTTGTACCATCTGCAACCAAAAAGTCCACTTTCCCATACATAGGGTGATCCTGACCAAGTTTTTGATAAGTTAACTGCATCTCTATTTACCTGCTCTCTCTTTTGCCTTTTCTTTCTCTTTTTCTTTCTCTTTAGCATCAATTTCATCAATTTTTTTAGTGATGTACCACTGCTGAGTGACCGATAAAATATTGTTTACAACCCAATAAAGTACTAATCCAGCTGGGAAGAAAATAAAGAAGATCGTAAAAATAAACGGTAAAAACTTCATTACCTTTTGCTGCATTTCATCCATCATTGCAGAAGGGTTCAGCTTCTGCTGAATAAACATCGTAACACCCATAATGATTGGCAAAATATAATAAGGATCCGTTGCTGACAAATCTTGAATCCATAGCATAAATGGTGCATGACGCATTTCTACCGAATACAACAATACCCAGTACAGCGCAATGAACACAGGCATCTGAATCAAAATAGGTAAACACCCCCCTAAAGGATTAATCTTTTCCTCTTTATAAAGCTTCATCATCTTCTGTTGAAAGAGCGCTTTATCATCACCATAATTCTCTTTTAACTGCTTCAATTTAGGCTGAAATTTTTTCAAGCGCGCCATCGAGCGATAACTGGTTTCTGAAAGCTTATAAAAAACAAGCTTAATCAAAACTGTCAGCAATATAATTGCAACCCCCCAGTTACCTACAATACTATGTATTTTATCCAGCAACCAAAAAAGAGGTTCGGCCAAAATTGTTAATACACCATAATCGATAGTCAATTCTAACCCTGGTGCAATTTCGGCCAAAATATCTTGTTTTTCAGGCCCTATATAAACAGAAGATGACAAAATACCAGACTGACCAGGCTCAACAAGCATCATTGGCTCAACCACACCGACAGCATAGCGCCCTTCTGCTAAAGGTTTTGCATAATAAGTATTTTGTGCTTCTTGATTAGGAACCAAAGCGGTTAAAAAATATTGCTGAATCATTGCAGCCCAACCACCCGTTACCATACGACCAGAAACAGGCTGTGTATTTAAATCATCAAATGAATATTTAACATACTTATCCTCAGCATGAGGGTCATATAAAACAGGACCTGTATAGGTATACATCATAAAGTTTTCATCAGGGTTATAGCGGTTACGTACTATTTGAGAATACATACTCCCTGACCAAGCTTCACTTGTTTGATTATCTATTTTATAAGCCACATCAATCAAATATTTTCCCTTTTGAAAGATATAACTTTTTGTTACCGTCACGCCACCCTCTGTCCAAGTTAATGGTACCGTTAACGTATCCCCTGTCATAACATACTCTGTTTGAGCTGTTTGATACTGAGTTTTATGTGTCGGCGCAGGTAATTTAGCATTCGGCTGAGTCGCTAACCCATTTTGAACCATATAGATTAAAGGGCCTGAATCGCTTAATAATTGAAAGGGTTGAGAAGGATCTTTAGACGCACCATATTCTAATAATTTTACCGAACGAATATCACCGCCAACCGTATCAATCACCAACTCTAAAGTATCGGTTTTAACATGAACTCGCTCACCTTGAGAAATACCATTCTGCAATACAGGAACTGCACTATGCTTTACACTACCTATATTTGCGCCAGGAACATCCGATACAGAGCCAGAAGCCTGTACCGTTGATGTAACATTTGCAAGCGGTACCTCTTGTGCGGCACTTGCCTGCACCGTTGCTTCAACTTTTGCTGACGAAAATTGCATCCACTCAAGCCACATCCACGTTAACGTAAATGCCAATGCCAACCACCAAAACGATCTCATATTCATTGAAAAAACCTTACTTAAAAGTCCCTATTTATCAAGGGCTCTAACCACTTTATTTATAGACGATCCTTTAGATCGCTTTTTTTAATTTTGCGCACTAGATGCAAAAAACTTTTATGCAAGGTCTGATTATCAATATCTTGCATACCTTTTCGCCCTAAAACGACAATATCATACCCACTTAACTCTTTCTTATGTAACCGAAATGCTTCTCTTGCCAATCTTTTTACACGATTTCGCCAAACAGCATGCGGTAATTGCTTTTTTGCAATCGCTAAACCAAGTCTAGGATAGGGTTTTTGGTTGGCTCGAACTATAAATGTCCAGTTACGATTACCAAATTTTTCAGCATTTGAAAATACGTGTTGAAAGTCTTTCGGCTTTAAAATACGTACAGATTTCGAAAAACCATTTGCAGATTTCATCAAAAAAGGAGGAGGGGAGGAGGAAGAGGGAGGTTCTGAGTGAGTCAATATATCATTGTTTGAATGCATTTAAACTCACCAGAATTTAGATTTATGTGTACCATTCAGCACACTAAAATACTATACAGCTAAGCGCTTACGTCCTTTTGCACGACGAGCAGCTAAAATTTTACGACCATTTTTAGTCGCCATACGAGCACGAAATCCGTGTGTACGGGCACGTTTTATAACACTAGGTTGAAATGTACGTTTCATGTCACTAAATCCTTAAATTTTCTATTCCGACATCCGGAAAAACGGGAATTATATAGAGTAATCAACCAGAAAACAAGACAACAACCTGAAATTATTTATAACGCTTTGTTTAAATTAGGAAATTTATCATCACTTTGGCTCTTCTACAAACTTAAAAAACCATTTGGTAACGCAACATAAGCCACCACAATATATCGACCTAATTTTCCCAATATAACCAATACTAAAAACCAAACTATATTCACTTTTAATACACCCGCAATGAGTGTTAAGGGATCTCCTATAATCGGTACCCATGCAAACAGCAGACTCCATGCGCCAAACTTTCTAAAACGCTGTTCTGATTTTTCAAACTGTGCCTCTGAAACTCTTAAAATTTTATTAATGACAAAGATACTTCCCCAAAAACCAATGGCATAATTGACCAAAGATCCTAATACATTACCCACTGTTGCAAGCACAACTAACAAAACAGGATCCAATCCTGATAGCAATAAAAAGCTCAAAACAATCTCTGAACTCAGTGGCAAAATAGTTGCTGCTAAAAAAGCAGACAAAAAAAGACCTAAAAAACCTAACTCTGTAAAAAATTCCATAACACTCTAAAAGTTTATAAAAACCAGATGACCCTTTTTAACAGTCAACTTTTACCCGATACAAGCCAAAATATAGGAAGAGAAAACTGAAATACATAAAAAATATACTTTTTAATTCACAACCGAAGAAAATGCTTTTTTATCAACAAGATATAATCATAAAAACCAACCTTATCCACAGGGCTTGCGCACAGACTTATCCACAAGCAAGCTCTTGTTTTAAAGTTATTCACAAGTATAATTGCTGGATTGTTATTTAAGAAAGCGTTACTTCTTAAGTTATTTTTTAAACAACCCCTCTCAACTCTGTAAGGATACTCCTTTGTCATCATTGTGGGCTCAAAGTCTTAAATACCTAGAAAATGATCTGAATGATCAGCAATTTCATACTTGGATTAGGCCCCTTCAAGCCATTGAAGAGGACTCATCTATTCGTCTATTAGCTCCCTCTAGCTTTATTTTAGACTGGGTGAATAAAAAATTGATGAGCAATATTCGTCAAGCGGTTGCAACAGTAGCTCCTGTAAATACGCCCGATATTTTACTCGAAATCGGAGATTATACAGTAGAAGTACTTCCTGAAGCTGAGACAACCATTCCACAACCATTGCAAAGTAAACCAACTCAAAATAGCCCAGCCTCTACAAAAAATAGACCTCAAAAATCAAGCATAAAGCATAGCTTAAATGCTAACTTTACATTTGAAACATTTGTAGAAGGTAAGGCCAACCAACTAGCTGCCGCAGCGGCAAGACAAGTAGCTGAAAATCCAGGCGGAAGCTACAATCCCTTTTTTATCTATGGTGGCGTAGGATTAGGTAAAACTCACTTAATGCACGCCATTGGTAATCAACTCTTAAAAGACAAGCCAGATGCCCGTGTCGTGTATCTACACTCAGAACGTTTTGTGGCCGACATGGTCAATGCATTGCGCCATAATAAAATTGATGAATTCAAACGGTTTTATCGTTCATTAGATGCCCTTTTAATCGATGATATTCAATTTTTTTCCAATAAAGAGCAGTCCCAAGAAGAGTTCTTTCATACCTTCAATACCCTACTTGAGGGCAATAAACAGGTTATTTTAACCAGTGATCGATTCCCTAAAGAAGTCGATGGACTGGAGGACCGTTTAAAATCTCGTTTTGGCTGGGGGCTAACCATTGCTGTCGAGCCTCCTGAATTTGAAATGCGCGTTGCAATTTTACTCAAAAAAGCATCTGAATTTGGTATTGCACTCCCAGAGGAAGTCGCCTTTTTTATCGCTAAACGATTACGAGGCAATGTCCGAGATTTAGAAGGGGCTTTAAGACGTGTTGGCGCTTACTCACAATTTACTCAAAAAGCATTAACCGTTGAAGTAGTCAAAGACGCACTCAAAGACTTATTAGCACTGCAACAAAAAATGGTGACCTTAGATAACATTCAAAAAACCGTGGCTGACTACTTTAAGCTGCGCGTTACAGATTTGCTCTCCAAACGACGTACTCGAAATATTGCACGACCACGACAAGTTGCAATGGCCATCGCCAAAGAGCTCACCAATCACAGCTTACCTGAGATTGGTGATGCATTTGGTGGACGAGATCACACCACAGTGCTCCATGCTGTACGAAAAATTAAAGAGCTACGAGAACAAGATCATCACATAGATAATGACTTTAACAGTTTAATTCGTATTATCACCAACTAAGACTAAGAGACCTTGGCATGAAAATTACATTAACTCGTGAAAACCTTTTAAGTGTTCTACAAACCGTTGGCGGAGTTGTTGAAAAACGTCAAACAATGCCAATTTTAGGCAACGTTTTATTTCAAGTTTCTGAAAATACCCTGACCGTTACCGCATCTGATTTAGAAATTGAAACCCGTGCAAAAACAGAATTAGAGTCCAGTGAAGCCAATCAACTTGCGATTACACTGCCAGCAATTAAGCTGATTAATATTGTACGCTCACTTCCTAATGGACTGACGATCTCCTTAGATTTTGATGCATCGCGCTGTACCCTTTCGGCAGGGCGATCACGCTTTAAACTGTCGACACTGCCTGCCGATGATTTTCCAACCATGGATCTTACTCAAACTGACCTATCATTTTCACTGTCACAACATCAATTAAAACAGCTCATCTTGCACTCTGGGTTTGCAATGGCCAGTCAAGATGTACGCTTTTATTTAAACGGCATGTTATTTGATATTAATAATAATACGTTACGAGTGGTGGCAACTGATGGTCACCGCTTATCAACCTGCTCAACTCAACTCGCTATGGAAGGACTGCCTTCAACGCAAGCTATTTTACCGCGAAAAGGCGTGCTTGAATTGCAAAAACTAATGAGCGATGATGACACTTTAATTGAGTTTTCACTCGCTAAAAACTACCTTACTGTACAGCTTGAAAATACCGTATTTACCTGTAAATTGGTTGATGGTCGCTTCCCTGATTACCTTCGAGTAATACCGACCGAGAATGATCAATTTATTCAAACAGATAAAGAGTTATTACGCAGTTTACTACAGCGCGCTTCTATTTTATCCAATGATAAATTCAAAGGCATCCGTTTAGTCTTAAGCCAAAATCTTTTAGCCGTCAACGCATCCAACAGTGAACAAGATGAGTCACATGAAGACATGGCCATTGACTACAACGGTACTGAGATGGAAATAGGCTTTAACGTAAACTACATTATTGACGTACTCAACTCCATACAAGACGATTGCGTTACCCTAATACTTAAAGACGCCAGTAGTAGCTGTTTAATTGAAACTCAAACCGATGCTTGTCATTGCCAGCATGTTATTATGCCAATGCGCCTGTAGATCAGATAAATCAGAGCTCAAAATAACTGGATTAAAAACATCTTAATCCAGCTTCCCTTTTTTAAAACAACTTTCATTCTTGGACAAACGCCAAGTAAAACGGCTCAATACTTTTGACACAAATCACCCAACTCTCCCTCCAATACTTTCGAAACTGCCAACAAATTCAGTGTGAGCTCAGCCGTGGCTTAAACTTAATTATTGGCGATAATGCATCAGGAAAAACATCCATTATCGAAGCCATTTGGGTATTGGCAACAGGCCGCTCTTTTCGAACCGCTAAATCACACCTTTTAATTCAGCACCAACAAACAGCACTCACCGTATTTGCCGAAGTGACTTCCAGCCATAAACGTACAAATATCAACTCACACCGCTTAGGCGTACAAAAAACAGCACAACAAAGTCAACTTCGTATGGACGGTGAAACAATTCAATCCCAATCAACCATCGCACAACACCTTCCTGTGCAACTGCTTACACCAGAGAGCCATAAATTGCTCGAAGATGGCCCCAAAGCTCGCCGTCAATTTATGGACTGGGGCTGCTTTCACCAATCACCTGATTTTATGCCCTTATGGCGAAATTATCAGCGTGGCCTTAAACAGCGTAATCAAGCACTCAAAAAAAAATTACCCAAAAAACAAGTACAACTGTGGGATCAAACACTGGTTGAAAATGCACTCAAAATAGATCAAATTCGCCAAGCTTATTTAAAAAATTTAACCCCCTACCTTGTTACATTTTGCCAAGCCTTAATGCCTGAAATAACTGAAAATGTTATCTGCCAATACCGTGCGGGCTGGCCTAAAAATACCGAAGATTTAATGGCTCTCTACTCCCATAACTTTCAAAAAGAAAGCACTCTCGGGCATACACAATACGGTGCACACCGAGCCGATATTCGCTTTAAATTTTCGGGACAAGAAGCCATCAATACCCTTTCAAGAGGCCAGCAAAAATTGTTTGTGTGCGCACTACTCCTTGCACAAGCAAGTCTGCATGAAAAAACACTGCAAGAACCCGTCATCATGCTCATTGACGACCTGCCTGCTGAACTCGATGAAACACACCGTTTAAAATTACTTGAACTCCTTCAAGTTCTAAAAATACAGCACATTATTACCAGCACATCTCAAACTCTCATTTCCATACTCAACCCAGAAACTACCCATATATGGCAACTAAATGAAGGGGAGTTAACACAAATCCCCCCTCCCTAATGCATATTAAATCCTTTATTATTTTGATAAAATCAAATGGAACTTTTAATGCTCAAAAAGGCCTTTTTCTATGGATAATCCAACTAAGATACCAAATTCCTCCCCATACCCCAAAAATAGTAACAGCACCCTTCCTATGATTATTTATGCCCTTTACTTAGCTAACCTTGCCGTTCCATTTACCGCCTTAATCGGTGTTATCATGGCCTATATAAATAAAAGCGATGAAACAACTTTTTTACAATCACACTACCAGTTTCAAATTCGTACCTTCTGGATAGGCCTGCTATACCTCATTATTGGAGGCATATTAACCATTATTCTTATTGGTTGGATTATCTTACTATTTTATGCCATTTGGCTTATCATCCGCTGTGTCAAAGGGTTTAAATACCTCAATGACCAACAACCCATCCCTAACCCAACCAGCTGGATGTTTGGCTGATGATTCTCAACACTCTCGGCTCTGCATTTGCATTGCATTTATGGTAGAATTGGCTGTCTAATTTAGCCCTCAAAACAATTGAGACTCGATCTTTTCGGGTCTCCATAAAAGAAATCGAGTTTTATGTCTGAAGAAAAACAATACGATTCCTCCTCCATTACGGTTTTAAAAGGCCTCGATGCCGTTCGAAAACGTCCAGGTATGTACATTGGTGATACCGATGATGGATCAGGACTTCATCATATGGTCTTTGAAGTGGTTGATAACGGTATCGATGAAGCCCTTGCCGGCCACTGTGATAAAGTTGTGGTAACCATTCATACCGATGGTTCTGTCTCAGTCACTGATAACGGCCGTGGAATTCCCGTAGACATCCATGAAGAGGAAGGCGTTTCGGCCGCAGAAGTCATTATGACCGTCCTTCATGCGGGGGGTAAATTTGATGATAATTCCTATAAAGTATCCGGTGGACTACACGGTGTCGGTGTCTCGGTTGTTAATGCGCTTTCTGCCAAATTGTACTTAATTATTAAACGTGATGGTCAAATTTGGAAACAGTCTTACACACACGGCGTACCCGATGCACCCATGTCACCCGTTGGTCCAACAGAAGAAACAGGGACAGAAATTCGCTTTCTACCGAGTACCAAAACCTTTACCAATGTTGAGTTTAATTTTGACTACCTGTTAAAACGCTTAAGAGAGCTCTCTTTCTTAAACTCTGGTGTTCATATCGAGTTACTTGATAAACGCGATGATCGCCATGAAATTTTTCAGTTTGATGGTGGAATTAAAGCCTTTGTCGATTACATCAACACCAATAAACCTTTAATTAACGAAAAAGCATTCTATTTTTCAACGGTAAAAGATGACATTACTGTTGAAGTGGCCATGCAATGGTCAGAAGCCTATAAAGAGTCTATTTTTTGCTTTACCAATAATATTCCACAGCGTGATGGGGGAACCCATATGTCAGGCTTTCGTGCTGCATTAACTCGTTCAATGAACTCCTACGCTGAAAGTTCTGGGCTGGCTAAAAAATATAAAATTACCACCGTATCTGGTGATGATGCTCGCGAAGGCTTAGCCGCAGTTATTTCAGTAAAAGTACCTGACCCTAAATTCTCATCACAAACCAAAGATAAGCTAGTTTCTTCTGAAGTTAAAACAGCGGTTGAAACCGCAATGAATGAAAAGCTCTCAGAGTACTTGCTTGAAAATCCAAAAGAAGCACAAGCTGTTTTTGGTAAAATTGTGGATGCTGCACGGGCTCGAGAAGCCGCCCGTAAAGCACGTGAAATGACCCGTCGTAAAGGGGCATTAGACATTGCAGGTTTACCTGGAAAGTTGGCTGATTGCCAAGAAAAAGACCCCGCACTTTCAGAGCTTTATTTAGTGGAGGGTGACTCTGCGGGAGGCTCTGCCAAACAGGGTCGTGACCGCCGAACTCAGGCCATTCTTCCACTTAAAGGCAAGATTCTAAATGTTGAAAGAGCACGTTTTGATCGAATGTTAGCCTCTGCCGAAGTAGGCACTTTAATTACCGCTTTAGGCTGCGGAATTGGAGAGGAGTACAATCTAGAAAAACTACGTTATCACCGTATCATCATCATGACCGATGCCGATGTTGATGGTTCTCACATCCGTACCTTGCTCCTAACCTTCTTCTACCGTCAATACCCCGAACTGGTTGAAAAAGGCTACATCTACATTGCACAACCTCCACTGTATAAAGTCAAAAGAGGTAAGCAAGAGACCTACCTCAAGGACGATTCTGAATTGGAAAGTTACCTATTACAAAGTGCTATCGATAACGCCGCTTTATGGACAGAGGAAGGTGCGCCCAGTATTAATGGTCTTGCACTCGAGCAACTTTCTAAAAACTATTTTAAAACACAGCACGTCATTAAACGTTTAGGGCGACGCTACAACCCTGCCTTTTTGGAAATGTTGATCGACCATCCTGTTATTACACTGGAAATGCTGAATGACTTTGATGCTTTAACAGAGTGGGCTAATCAATTTTTACCCCACTTAAAAGCCAATGGTGAAAAAAATAAAGTGGAGTATCAGCTAACCGTTGAGCCTGTTAGTGAACTCGATGCTCTCGGAAAATTCCAACTACGACTACAGCAACGTGAACATGGCAGCTTAAGTTCGCAATTTTTTGACTCCGAGTTTTTCACATCAAAAGATTTTGAACAAATTGTAGCCTTAGGCCAAGCACTGCAAGGATTATTAAGCGATACCGCTTATATTCAACGTGGTGAGAAAAAACACCCTGTATCAAGCTTTAAAGAAGCCATAGAGTGGCTCTTCAATGAGGCAAAACGTGGTCAAAATATTCAGCGCTATAAAGGTCTAGGGGAGATGAACCCTGAGCAACTTTGGGAAACCACAATGAACGCCGAAGCGCGCCGTTTATTGCAAGTCACCATTCGCGATGCGATTACTGCAGACCAAGTGTTTACGACATTAATGGGTGATGAAGTCGAACCACGTAGAGCCTTTATTGAATCCAACGCCCTACAAGTTGAAAATCTAGACGTTTAAAACACAGGTAAACTCAAGAATATTTTTGAAATTGAGTCAGTTTTAGTTTTTAATACTGTCAATCCATATAACCAGACCCTTGAACTTACAAGTTTTCAAGGGTCTTATTAGTTTTTAATTTTAATATTTAATCCGTTACCAGTATGGTAACTCATAACTTTTTAGGAGACTGTTTATGTCAGTACAACACCCTATCGTCGCCGTTACCGGTTCATCTGGTGCAGGAACATCATTTGTAAAGCGTGCCGTAGAAACAATTTTTGAACGCGAAAAATTAAAAGTAGCCGTTATTGAAGGCGATAGCTTTCATAAGTATTCACGTGTTGAAATGCGTGCAAAAGTAGCTGAATCAAAAAAAGATGGTGGCAAGCCTCTGACTCATTTTTCAGAACATGCGAATGAATTTCAAAAACTAGAAGAGCTGTTTGCCTCTTACAAAGAAACGGCAACCGGTAAAAAGCGTTACTACCTTCACAGTGAAGAAGAAGCCGCTGAACATAATGCACGCTTAGGCACCAACCTAAGCCCTGGTGAATTTACCCCTTGGGAAGACATTGAGCCAGATACAGATATTTTATTTTACGAAGGACTGCACGGTGCTGTTAAGCGTAAAGACCACGGTCCTAAAGAAGGTATGTACGATGTAGCACAACACGTTGACCTAGGAATTGGTGTGGCTCCTGTAATCAACATCGAATGGATGCAAAAGATCTACCGTGATACCTCTGAGCGTCCTTATACCGTTGCTCAAGTACGTGACACCATTATGGAGCGTATGGATGACTACATTGAATACATCGTGCCACAATTTCACCGTACCGATGTTAACTTTCAACGTGTGCCATTAATAGATACTTCTGATCCATTCTCAACGCAAGCAGAAACCGCTACAATGGGTCCTGCACCTGAAGATTCCCTTATCATCACTCATGTTCGCCATGATGAAGTTGATCTTTCAACCATCGTTGATAAAATTGAAGGGGCTTGGTTACAAAACCCTCACACCATGATCTGCTCAGGTACACACATGGTAAAAGCAATGGATATTATTATGACCCCTATTATCCAAAAATTGATTGCTAAAAAACGTGCTGCAATGGCCGCCCTGGAAAAATAGTTAATAACTGATTATATTCCAAAAAAACCCGCTTCTAGCGGGTTTTTTTTCACTTAAAAAATATATAAAAATTATTCACTCTTCCTACTTTATTTACGCCAAAAAGCTGCTGTAAACAAAACTAACAATGTAAAAATTTCAAGTCGTCCCAACAGCATAGCAAAAGTTAAAATCCACTTAACAGGGTCACTCATGGACTGAAAATTTTCAGAAACCTCCCCCAATCCAGGACCTAAATTATTCATCATGGCTGCAATGGATGAAAAAGCCGTCACCTCATCCACGCCGAGAGCCATAATCGCCAACATTAATACTGCAAACGTAAATACATACACTGCAAAAAAGCCCCAAACAGCGGTCATTACTTTTTCAGGAATACTTTTACCATTCAGCTTAACGGGCAAAATAGCATTTGGATGCAACAACCCTTTAATCTCTCGCATGCCTTGCTTAAAAAGCAAAACAAAACGAATCATTTTCATACCACCGGCCGTAGAACCTGCACACCCCCCAATAAAACTCATAAAAATCAACATAAAAGGTAAAAAAGCAGGCCAAGCTGAAAAATCTGCATTGGCAAACCCCGTTGTGGTTGCGATCGAAACGGTTTGAAACAGTCCATAACGTAACGCCTCTTCAAACGTAGGGTAGACCTGTTGATAGAACAAGTAAAGCGTTGCAATGACCACACCCGCAATGAGTATCCCCAAATACGCTTTAAACTCTGGGTCTTTAAAATATGCAAAACCATTAAACTGCCTAAATGCACTAAAATGTAAGGCAAAATTAATACCAGCCAAAAACATAAAAAATATTGCAACCCCCTCAATAGCAATACTATCAAAATAACCTATGCTGGCATCATGGGTAGAAAAGCCTCCTATCGCCACCGTTGAAAAACTGTGACTAAAAGCATCAAACACATCCATTCCAGCCAGCCAATAGGCTCCAGCACATGCCAAGGTTAACCCTGCATAAATGTACCAAAGTGCTTTAGCTGTTTCTGAAATTCGTGGGGCAATTTTAGAGTCTTTCATCGGGCCAGGCGTTTCTGCACGATAGAGCTGCATCCCCCCAACTCCGAGCATTGGAAGAATCGCAACGGCCAATACAATAATTCCCATTCCCCCCATCCATTGCAACTGCTGGCGATACCATAAAATAGCATGGGGTAAACTGTCTAAACCTGTAATAACGGTTGCACCCGTTGTCGTTAAACCAGAAAAAGACTCAAAAATAGCATCTGTTAGACTTAAAGGACCCAACTGTTCGAGCAAATAAAAAGGAATCGCACCCACAAACCCTAACACCGTCCAAAACATGACGACAATTAAAAATCCATCCCGAATTTTTAAATCTCGTTTATGGTTTCGAGAAGGATACCAAAGCAATAACCCTAGCGTTAAAACCCCCACTAAAACCTGTAAAAACTCACTGAGGGCACCATCTTGATAAATCAAAGCAACGACAATAGGCGGCAGTAGGCTTAAGCTGAATAACATCAACAGCAAGCCCAGTACTTTTAATATAATTTTAGAGTGCATCGATTAAAACCAACTTTTCTTAACCTCTGGAGAAAATAACTGCAAAACCTCTGCGGCACTGCTGGTATCCGAAACAAATAAAATAGCGTGATCTTCTGCTTCAATCACCAAATTTCGATGTGCAATCAACACCTCTTCATCACGAATAATACAGCCAATCGTAATGTCTTTAGGCCAAGGAATATCTCCGATTTGTTTCCCTATGATATCAGAGCTGTTTTCACTGCCGTGTGCCACCACTTCCATCGCTTCAGCCGTACCACGACGTAATGCGGCCGCTTTAACCGTATCGCCTTCACGCATATAGTGCAATAAATGACTGGTGGTAATGCTGTCCGCTGAAATCGCCACATCAATACTATTACGCTGAATCAACTCAACATACGATTGGTTATTCACCAGAGCAATCACCCGCTTAACACCCAGTTTTTTCGCTAACATGCCTGAAATAATATTGGCTTCATCATTATTGGTCACCGCAATAAACAGATCAATATCATCAATATTTTCTTCAAGAAGCAGGTCTTTATCTGAGACATCACCATGAATAATAATGGTTTTTTCTAAAATTTCAGCATTTTGTCGAGCTTGTTGAATGCTACGGTCAATCAGTTTAACTTGGTGGGCTTTTTCAAGCGCTTGCGCCAAACTAAACCCAATATTTCCCCCCCCCCCAATCATAATATTACGTGAAGGTCTTATTTTACGACGTCTTAACTCCGAAACAATGGTTGAAATATGCTCTGATTTTGCCAAAAAAAACACTTCATCTTCTTCTTTTATCACTACATCCGCGGTTGGCATCACAATTTCATCTTTGCGATAGATAGCGACAATTCGAGTTTTAATATTTTCAGGTAAGTGTTCCTTAATCAATCCTATTTTTTTATTAACTAATAGACCACTCTCTTCAGCCCTAACCGCCACTAACCGAACCTTGCCTTGCGCAAAGTTAATCACCTGCAAAGACCCTGGATAATCAATCAACTGTAAAATATAATCTTTTACTAAACTTTCAGGACTGATTAACACATCAATCGGCACACAACCCGCCTCCGCATCACGATTAAACAACTCAGGGTGATCTAAATACGATTGACTTCGAACCCGAGCAATTTTAGTAACGGCCTTGTGATTTATATGTGCAATTTGACATGCCAATATATTGGTTTCATCATTCTGAGTCGCCGCAATGAGCAAGTCAGCGCCATCTAAACCTGTTTGCGACAAAACATCAGGGTGCGAAGCATGGCCACAAATCGTTCGAATATCCAAACGGTCTTGCAAACGTTGCAAACGCAGACGATCTAAATCCACAACAGTGACATTGTGGTTTTCATAAGCCAACAACTCCGCCAACGAAGAGCCCACTTGTCCTGCCCCTAAAATAACAATATTCATCTGTTTATCCCCTCATTAAACTGGGTTTTTAGGGTCAATGCCTAAGCTTTTAAGTTTTCGATACAGGTTGGTTCGGTCAATACCTGAACGCTTAGCTGTTTCAGATACATTTCCCCCTGTCTCTCGTAATAACTGGCTTAAATAAGACGCTTCCAAACGATCCTTAGCCTCTTTTAACAGCACCGTAGTATCAATAGAAGAGCTAGATTCCGCTGTATTCACTGTTTTAATGAGTACATTTTTGATTTCAGCATCAGTTACCTCACCGTTGCCTAAAATTAGCAAACGCTGAATTAAATTTTGTAACTCTTTTAGGTTACCTGGCCAACCATATTGGCGCAATGCATTTTGTGCAGGAACCGAAAAATGTCGATATTCTAACCCCTCTCGGGTCACAAAGTAGTCTACAAAGTAGTCCACCAATTCAGGAATGTCCTCCGTATGCTGACGCAAAGCAGGAATATCAATCGGCATCACCTTTAACCGCTGATAAAGATCCTCTCTAAATGCACCATGCAATACATGATGCTCTAAAGCCCCTTTTGACAACCCAATAATACGAATGTCTAACGTAACCTCCTCCAGCGAAGCCTTCGGTTGATAACGTTGATATTGAATCAGATCGGCCAATACATTTTGAGACTCCGCGCTCAGCTGCTCCAAGTGAGACACCACTAAGGTTCCATTATCCGCCTCTCTCATTAGGTTATTCAACTGAAGATAGTTCTCTTCCAACATATAACGATTCAAATCTACAGCCGAAATTTCTATCAGTGCAAACGCTTTCCGTATGCCCGTTTTATGAAGCGCTTTAGCAAGATGTCGTCGCCCACTTCCCGACTCACCTGTAATTAAAATCGGCATGGTAAATTTAGACAAACGTTCAATCGTCTCTCTCAATTGCACCATCACCTTGCTTTTACCAATCGGTAACACTTGATCAGGCTGCTTTTGTTTCAATTGTCGATTTTCTTGATGCAACCGTCCATGTTCAATCGCTCGTTCAGCCGTTACAATTAATTTTGCAAGAGAGAGTGGTTTTTCTAAGAAATCATACGCCCCTAACTTAGTCGCTTCAATCGCCGTTTCAATCGTACCATGCCCAGACATCATCACGACTTTCGCATGGTCAAGAACATGCTCTTTTTGCATGTCTTTTAACAATGAAATACCATCAATATCAGGCATCCAAACATCTAAAAAAATAACATCAGGTAAACGTTTACGCCATGCTTTTTGTGCCTGAATGCCATTGGCAGCAGTTTCTACCTGATAACCTTCTTCTTCAAAGATTTCTTGCATTAAATTTCGGATGTCTTTTTCATCATCCACAATTAATAACTTACTGGGTTTTTGCATTCGCCTTATGTGTCCGTATTGGTGTTGGTTGTGTTTGTACTCGGTGTCATGCAGGGAAATCTAATTATAAAACAGGTATCAGAATCCGGTGTCGAATTTAAAGAGATATGACCATGATGCTCTTCCACTATTTTACGAACAATCGCTAATCCCAAACCAGACCCTTTTGGTTTATCTGTTGCATAAGGCTCAAAAATCCACTTTTGAGCCTCTTCTGCAATGCCTGGACCATTATCTGATACCTGAACCATAAAGTTCTCTTGGTCATCACAATAGGTCTTAATTTGAATGTTAGGCAAAATAGTATTTTCTGTTGCCTCAATCGCATTTTTAATTAAATTATGAAACAACTGACGTAAACGTGCTTTATCTGCCAATACCATTGGACAATGATCCATCAAATCCAATGTTAATGTCCACTTAGCCACAGGGTCTTGATACATCACAGCAATGTCTGTAATCAATCGATTAAGGTTTGTCTCTTCCAATAGTACCTCGGGCGTATTCGCATAATCCGAAAAGGCCTGAACCAAGTTTTTCATCGTGGCCACCTGTTCAATGATCGTATGCGTCATTCGCTCTAATAATGCTCTATTTTCCCCCTCAAGCTCACTGTCCAACTTAAAATTTAAACGTTCTGCAGAGAGTTGAATAGGGGTGAGTGGGTTTTTAATTTCATGCGCTAAACGACGTGCCACATCACTCCATGCGGCATTCAATTGAGCTTGAACTAATTCAGTAATATCATCAATAACAATGACATACCCCCCAATTTTTTTATCCATACTTGGAAGTGTTGAACCGTGAATCATCAATATTTTTTGTCCATACTGAGAGGAAAATTCATATTGCAAACTCCATGATTTAGCATCTTGCTTTAATAAAGGCGAAATATGAGAAAAAAACTCCACCAATCTAGGTAAGCTCTTATCTTGATACAGCAAGTGATCAAAATGCTGTCCAGTATAGTTTGAAAACTCCGTATTAAAAATTTGATTCGCCACATCATTACTGGTGCGTATTCGCAAATTCATATCCAAGGTTAAAACACCACTGGTTAAGTTTTTAATAATTGCCTGCAAATACAGTTTTTGAACTTCCGTCTGTTGATGCCCTAATTTGATCTCATTTCTAGCTTGAGAAATACGCTGAATCATATCGTTAAACGACTGTGTTAAATCCCCAAATTCATCACTCTCTTTAATCGGCATTTTAACACTGTAGTCCCCTTTCGAAACTGCACGTGTACCTCGTGCAAGCGTTTGAATTGGTTTGGTAAAATTTTGTACCGCCTTAATAGTAAATAAAATGGCTGTTACCAAGGTCAATAAAAATACCATCGATAAAATCAAGGTAAAACTAGTAATCAAAGGCCCTTTTAAATACGAAAGTTCTTTATATTGAGCCGAAGCTGCCGTCACAGATTCTGCCAAAACTGTCATCGATTGTGGAATTAAAAAGATGACTTGTAATGCATAGGTTCCAGAAAAATCTAAATCTGAAAAAGGAATAATGACACGAATAAATTGATCATCAGAGGTCAAACCCGCGCGTGTCTCAACCGCTGCATAGGTTTTTTTCTGACGAATTTGTTGAAACAAGTTAGCCCCAGGTGCTTCAGGTAAGATATTCATATCTTCTTCACTACTAAATGCAATTAACTGCTGATTAGAGTGGTACAGAGCCACCTCTTGTGCATCCAATAAACTGCGCAAACGGTTCACCTCAATCACAGGCGAAGTAGCTAATAAAATCCCTTTTTCATTCACCATCGCCTGTGTCAGCTTTAAGCGATCTCGAGTACTGTTATCCAACGACATTCGTACTAACGCCGATGCATTAGCAAGTGCCGTTTCTGTTTTCACATCAAACCACTGATTAATACCTTGCTGAATAAACATCAATGAAAAATAAAAAATAATCGCTGTCGGAATACCAATCATTAACGTAGAAGCGAGTGTTAATCGAAGGGTAATCTTAATACCAGGTGTTTTTCGTTTGTACTGTTTTCGGAGAGTCCAAAGTGTTTTAAATAACACAAAGAGCACCACCCCAATACCTGCAAGGGTAAAAAATAACAGAGAAGAGTAGGTGTCAGCAAAACTCGATGCATTTTGTAAAATCTGGCTCATAATCACCAGAGATATCATCAAAACACTCGAGATTAACGTGATCCAACCGTACTGTTTTAAAAATGTCCAAGAACCAGAGTGCATAATGGATTACCCACTTTTTGGAAGTTGTATAGTAATTTCTTGCCAATCGCTGTCCAATTGCCAATACGTCTCAATCAACGCTTCAATAAATAAGGGGGGGGGAAGTTTCCATTTATCCAGAGAAATACGTATTTTAAAAAAATAGTGTTTCTCTGGATCCAGTACCGACTGGTTTACAACAGGAAGCGCCTGCAAGGTACCTAATGTTTGCAATGCATTTTTAAGCGTTGGAAAAGTTTGTCGTTTATGGTTTCGGTGGTTATATAAAACATAATACCGATTCACGCCATACGCATACAGCTCCGTATAATATTCAATTTTTTTTTGAGTCTGTTCAATTTGAAAACCAAAAAAATCACGTTTCTCAAAAAGCACAATTTCTGTTTTAAATAAAATAGGAATATCATGTTGAATGGCATCTAGCACTTGTTCAGGCAGCTTAAAATCCACCACCGCATTCAAAGCCAGTTGTTCATTTTGAAACACCTCTTTTAAATACGAAAAGTGAATGGCGTTTTTAGAAAAAGCAAAATTAGAATAACTCAAAAGAAACAAACATAGAGCCAACAAAGGGGGGGGAGAAAATGGCATCACACAGTCACTTTTTCAAGCAAACAATAAAAAAAACCATCCATTCCATAAGAACCAGGAAAGATTTGTCGCCCAGCACCTTCTTGACGCACCCCCCATTCGGCTTCAATACAAATCTCTTTGGCTGAGGGTTCAGAAACCAAAAATTGTTGTATTTGCAACGTATTTTCTTGTGGCAAAATCGAACACGTTGCATACAATAATTGCCCCCCCTCTTTTAATAAAGGCCAAAGCGCCTTTAAAATATCCGCTTGAATAGCTACCAGAGCCTCAATGTCCTCTTCTGTTCTGTGCCACTTAATGTCTGGATGACGGCGAATAATACCTGTAGCTGAACACGGGGCATCCAATAAAATTTTATCAAACAACTCACCGTTCCACCATGATTTCGGTTGCGAAGCATCGCCCGCTTGATAGTCCGCTTCAAGCTCTAAACGATACAAGTTCTCCGCCAAACGCTCTAATCGTTCGGGCTCTTTTTCAAGCGCAAAAACCTGTGATTGATTATCTGAAAATTCCAATAGATGGGTGGTTTTTCCCCCCGGTGCTGCACACGCATCCAAAATACGTTCACCTGCCAGAGGCATTAAAATATTAGCCGCTTGTTGTGCCGCAGGGTCTTGAACACTAAAGCCCCCCTCCTCATAGGTAGGTAAACTAGCCACATCCACACTCTGTAACAAAACGATACCTTGGGGTGCCACATCATGCTTAATCGCTTCAATGCCCGCCTCGGTTAATTTAGCTAATAAGGCATCACGAGTCTGATAACGAACATTCACACGCAAAGTGAGCGGAGCAATTTGGTTATTCGCTACCAATACCTCTTCCCACTGTTCAGGGTAGGCTTTTCGTAAGGTACGAACCATCCACTGAGGATGGGCATAACGGTACGCTGGCTTTAAATCGACCTCTGCACAAATAGCCTCTTTCTCGCGTAAAAAGTTTCGTAAAATTCCATTGACCAACCCTTTGGCCCAAGGTTTTTTAAGTTTAGGTAACACTCCTACTGTTTCAGACACTGCAGCATGCTCTGGTGTATCCATGTACAAAATTTGATACAATCCCAGCACAATTAACTGATTAATATCCTCATCTTTGGCTTTCAATTTCTTTTTAAGCAGTCGATCCCGAATCGCTTCCAAACGAACCTGCCAACGTAACGACCCCAGCACCATGTTTTGAGTAAAATTACGTTCACGGCGATCTGAAAACTGTGCCAAACCTTCTGGTAACGCCTGACTTAAAGAGCGCCCATGTTCAATCACCGATAAGCTGATTTTAAGCGCAATAAAACGTGTGTTTAAAACGGTTGGCTGACCTGAAGACCCTTTCATAAAAACTGGTGTCCAAGCAGTGATCTTGATTGCGCAAAATCATAGGCCGACATCATTTTTTTACCCGAAGGTTGCACCTGCTGAATCAAAATAGGGTCACTGCCTGTGGCCACCACCATCCCCTCTCGATCAATCGAAAGTACCGTTCCAGAAGTTTTCCCCCCCCCTTGATCCGTTGCCCCTTTCTCATTAGAAAGTAGTCTTGCCTGCCCTATTCGTAGTGGCTTCTCTTTAAACGAGGTAAATGCAACCGGCCATGGGTTAAATGCCTGAATTTTTCTCACAATAGTATCCGCTGGTTCATCCCACTGAATTTCAGCCTCTGCCTTCGTGAGCTTTTTGGCATAGGTTACACACGACTCATCTTGCTTTTCAGGTGTAAGCTGTTGAGACTGCAACGCATTTAGTGTTTGCATTAATGCCGTAGAACCTAATACACTTAAACGATCGTGTAAACGAGCCGCATTGTCTTCTGCTGTAATATCAGTGCTCACTTTATACAGCATATCGCCCGTATCCAAGCCAATATCCATCTGCATAATTGTTACACCACTTTGGCTATCTCCCGCCTCAATCGCTCTCTGAATAGGAGCAGCTCCCCGCCAACGTGGCAGTAATGAAGCATGAATATTTAAACAGCCGTACGTTGGCATATCCAACACCGCTTTAGGCAGCAACAATCCATACGCCACCACCACCATCACATCAGCCTTAAGCAAAGACAACGTTTGCTGTGCTGCCTTATCTTTAAGTGTTTCAGGTTGAAAAATAGGAAGGTTATGCTCTAACGCCACTATTTTAACAGGGCTTTCTGTTAACTTTCGCCCCCGTCCAGCGGGTCGATCTGGCTGTGTATACACCGCAACCACCTCGTGTTCAGAATCCAGTAAAGCCTGCAAAGCGGACACCGAAAAATCAGGAGTACCTGCAAAAATAATACGTAAAGGGGGGTGATTTAAACCATTGGTCATAAAATTTTAAGACTCTTTTTGTTCCATCAGTTTACGAAATTGTTGCATCGCACGTGTTCGTTTAAGCCTTGAGAGGTGGTCAATAAACATTTTGCCGTCTAAGTGATCAATTTCATGCTGAATACACACCGCCAAAAGCTCATTTGCCTCAAGTTCAATAACTTTACCCTCTCGATTCATGCCTCGAACCAAAATTTCACTGGGACGTTTAATCGTTGCATAAATACCAGGCATTGAAAGACAACCCTCTTCCCAAGTCAGACTGCCTGCACTTTGTATCACTTCAGGGTTTATTAATACAATTGGTTGATTACCTTTTTCAGACACATCCATCACGATCAGTCGTTGTTGCACAGCCACTTGAGGGGCTGCAAGTCCGATTCCAGGTGCGTCATACATGGTATACAACATGTCATCAATCAGTTTATCCAATGCGTCATTCATTTCTGGAATGGGTGCGCAAGTTTCTCTTAATCCCTCATCAGGGTAAAGAACAATATCGAGTTTTTCCATGGTTATTTTCTGGCTTCAGTTATACTTAATTTTAATCAATCTTTATATTATAGCGAACTATGTCTATTTTTTCTGACTTACCCAGCCTTTTAGCCTTGCATATCAGCCATATTTCATTAAAACAGGCTCAAGCACTGCAAGCCTACTTTGGTAGCCTCAACCATGCACTCTTGGCCAGTAAAGAAGAACTGTCTACCACAAATATACTCAAACCCCAGCAACTCAACCGATGGTTTGAAACAGAACGGCCAAAACGGGTAGAAGAGGCCATGCTCTGGGGAGAGCAGACAGGGCAAAACTGGTTACCCTTTGGGGACGCTCATTACCCAGATTTACTTCAAACCATAGATGACGCCCCTCTGCTACTCGCAACTCGAGGACGCTTTGAACTTCTGCAAGACCCTCAAATTGCCATTGTAGGCAGCCGTCACGCTTCAAAACAAGGCACTCTTATCGCTAAGGACTTTGCGCAACACCTTTCAAGTCAAGGCCTCACCATTACCAGCGGTCTCGCCTTAGGCATTGATGCCGCAGCACACCAAGGTGGGCTTCAAGGTATCGGAAAAACCATTGCCGTTGTCGCAACAGGATTAGATCGTATTTACCCAGCAGCCAATCAAACACTTGGTCGCCAAATTGCAGAAGAGGGAGTAATGGTTTCAGAATTTCCTTTAGGTACCAAACCTTTGGCCTACCACTTTCCTAAACGCAATCGAATTATTAGTGGGTTAAGCGTGGGAACACTGGTGGTCGAAGCTGCACTCAAAAGTGGCTCTTTAATTACCGCTAAAATAGCAACAGATCAAGGAAGAGAGGTTTTTGCCGTACCGGGTTCCATCAATAACCCTCAAGCTAAAGGCTGCCACCAATTGATTAAACAAGGTGCCAAATTGGTCGAATCAGGGCAAGACATTTTAGAAGAGCTGTCCACACAACTTCAACGCTCACTCACACCACAAAGTATGGACTTATTTGAAACCAATCAAAATCAAACCATACAAAAATTATCCCCCCCCTCTCAGGCAGCCATTTTAGAGCATATTGGCTATGAACCTATTGGAATGGATGAATTGGTGGTACTGAGCAAACAACCCGTTTATGAAATTCAAAGCCAATTAATGTTACTAGAACTCTCGGGAACAATCGAAGCACTTTCAGCAGGGCGCTGGCGCAGACTTAATTAAAAACTCGACCGACTACGGTGCAGCCATTGTCTTCATAAAACAGCTCATCAAAACTGAGCTTATTGGCAATCATCACCCCACGACCATGGCTGTCCATCGCACGCTCTACAGAGAAATCTAGGTACGGAATGTAATCAAACCCCTCCCCCATATCTCGAATAGTAAATTGTAAAAAATTAGGCTTACGTTCAAACTCAACTGTCACTATTTTTTTACAATATTTAGGTAATTTTTGACGGTGGTTAATTTCTGCTTGCAAACAATTTGCTTGAATTAAGTGCGTTTTTTCTTGATAAGAAATATTTAAACTGCCGTGTTCAATCGCATTGGTCATCAACTCAAATAATCCCAACGCCACCTCTTTTGGCTTAGGGGCAATGAACGCCAATGTACATGAAAGGCTTTTTGCGTCTTCAACCGTTTTAATATGAAATTTAGCAACCTGCAATTTTGACTCTAATCCCCCATTACTACTCTCTAAAGCCGTTAAATTTTGACTTAACGCTTGCTGATGATCAAACCCAGTTACAGCAGCCTTTAAAACGGACAATAAAAATTCTTGTGTATAAGGCTTTAGTAAATAAAAATAAACACCGTGCTGTAACCCCTGCTGAACTAAAGACATATCCTCGATATCGGCTTGAAAAATAACTGGAACAACGGCATATTGACCATTCTTTTTTAATGCTTTTAAAAGCATTAAATTATCCTCATAATATTGGCTATTATCAAATAGATAGGCATCGTACAGAGACAACGTATCTTGAAGAATACACTGTTTTGCTTCTTGCACACTTCCAGCAAAGGTCAACGTGACAGACTGATCTTTAAGCATTTCTTGCAGGTGATGTTTAGAATCAGAACTTGATCCAACCACCAACACGGATATATTTTTTATAGGACCTGTATTACAGTTTTTTAACACAAATTACCTTCTTGCTTAAAATAGCGCTAGATTGTATCTAAAAACACACATCTAGACAGAAAAATAGTCTGCCACTCTCTACTCTTAAAGTAGCCATTAAACCACTTTTAAAGAAAAAGTACATAAAAAACAAGTAATAAACCTTACAACCCAAATAAATCAACTTAAGTAAAGCTCCCCTTTCCATAAAAAAACTCATTAAGTGTTTGCAAAATGCCTAAAAATTTTGCACCCTTAAAAAAGGGAAACATTTTCTGTTTTTAAAAAAGATAATAATAGAGCAAGCATATATGACAAATTTGGTTATCGTGGAATCACCGGCAAAGGCTAAAACCATTGAAAAATATTTAGGCAAAGACTTTACCGTTTTATCCAGTTACGGTCATATTAGAGATATGCAAAAAAAGGGCATGGGGATTGATTTAGAAAATCGCTTTGAGCCTACCTATGAAATATCACCCGATAAAAAGAAAACCGTGGCCGAGCTAAGAAAAGTTGCCAAAACTGCTGAGGCCGTATGGTTGGCAACGGATGAGGATCGCGAGGGAGAAGCCATTGCATGGCACCTTGCCGAAGCCTTAAAACTCGATATTAAAACCACCAAACGCATCGTCTTTCACGAAATAACCAAACCAGCCATTCAAAAAGCCGTGGCCGAACCTCGTACTGTTAATATGGACGTCGTCGATGCTCAACAAGCTCGCCGTGTGTTGGATCGAATTGTAGGGTTTGAGCTCTCTCCTATCTTATGGAAAAAAATTCGTTCAGGACTGTCAGCTGGGCGTGTTCAATCCGTTGCCGTTCGCTTAATTGTAGAACGAGAAAAAGAGGTGGATGCTTTTGAATCCACCTTTGTATTTCGAGTACAAGGCGCTTTAAATTTACTCGATGAAAATCAAAAAACCATCGGAAAACTTGACGTTAAGCGTACCGCAACCTTTAAAACAGAAGCCGAAGCCAGCGCCTTTCTTGAAGCCGTATCTACTACAAACTTATCTGTTGCATCACTCGAAGAGAAGCCCGCTAAAAGAAGCCCTAAAGCCCCTTTTACCACCTCTACATTGCAACAAGAAGCCGCTGCTAAACTTGGCTTTTCTGTTAAACAAACAATGGTCGTCGCGCAACGTTTATACGAAGCAGGAAAGATCACCTACATGCGAACCGACTCTCTGAATTTATCAGAGACCGCCATTGAACAAGCCAAACAAACCATTCTTAAAAACTATGGTTCTGAGTTCAGCAATGTTAAACGCTATAAAACTAAAAATGCCGATGCCCAAGAAGCGCATGAAGCCATTCGCCCTACTGACTTTAATGTCGAACAAGTCACCGGCGAACGTAATGAACAACGTTTATATCAACTGATTTGGCGTCGAGCTATTGCCTCACAAATGTCAGATGCTCAACTCAAGCGTACCACCGTTGATATCGCCATAGAGTCGTTACCCAATGACAAACTGACAGCTAAAGGTGAAGTGGTTACTTTTGAAGGATTCTTAAAAGTCTATGATTTTGGTTCAGATAAAGACTCAGGATTGCTGCCTCCTATGACCGTTGGTCAAGCCGTTAGTGTAGATCAACTCACGGCTCGTCAAAGCTTTAGCCGCCCCCCTGCACGCTATAACGAAGCGAGTTTAGTCCGTACACTCGAAGAGATGGGAATCGGTCGCCCCTCTACCTATGCCCCCACCATTGATACTGTTCAACAGCGTGGTTATGTGGTCAAAGAAGATCGCGAAGGTAAAGAACGTAGCTACCGTCAAATTACCTTAGAAAAAGGCACGGTTTCAGCTGAAAGCCTAACTGAAATGGCAGGCAGTGAAAAAAATAAACTGTTTCCAACCGATATTGCTCGCATTGTCACCAACTTTTTAACCAAACATTTTGGGGATGTACTCGACTATCAATTTACCGCCAAAGTGGAAGAAAAATTTGATGTCATTGCGCAAGGAAAGCTCCAGTGGCAAGACATGCTCGACGAGTTTTACACACAATTTCACCCTAAAGTGGAAGCCGCCGAAGAAGTCTCTCGTGAAGAAGCAGGGCAATCTCGACTTCTCGGAAACCATCCCCAAAGTGGCAAACCGATGTTTGTCAAAATTGGGCGTTATGGCCCCTATGTTCAAGTAGGCGATGGTGAAAATGAAGAAAAACCTGTTTTTGCCAGCCTCATGCCCGGTCAGAAAATGGACTTACTTAAGCTTGAGGATGCATTAGAACTATTCAAATTGCCACGAGAAGTAGGTGAAATGCCCACTTCCTTTAAAGCAACCGCCGTTGATGGTTCGGTATTTGAAGTCGAAAAAGGGCAAGTCATCATCGCTAAACAAGGGCCTTTTGGCCCCTACTTAGAGTATGGTGTTAAAAAATACTGTCCTATGAAAGGCTTTAATCCACTCGAAATCAGTCTAGAGGACTCCATTGCCCTCATTGAAACCAAAATTCAAGCCGATGCCGATAAAATCATTAAAACCTTTCCTGACACCGATGTAAAAATATTAAAAGGTCGCTGGGGGCCTTATATTACCGACATCACCACCAAAAAGAACGCCAAAATAGCCAAGGATGAAGACGCTTTAGAGCTTACCCTAGAAGAGTGCCAAAAGCGTTTAGACGAAGCACCCGAGCCTAAAAAACGTGGTCGTGCTGGCGCTAAAGCAAAAAAAGCGGCACCTAAAAAGAAGGCCGCGGCTAAGAAAACAACCACTAAAAAAACGACGGCCAAAAAGGCCACCACCAAAAAATCGGCTACGAAAAAAACAACGGTCAAAAAGAAAACGGTTACAAAAAAAGCCAGCTCTAAAACAAAAAGTGATGCATAAAAAACCTATTATCATCCCTTTAACAAAGGGCTTACCAAGCCCTTTCACCTCCTAAATAAGCCTCTCTTTTAACAACCTCTTCAACTGTTTATCATGCAGCTTACTCAATAAAATTAATCCAACAATTGCACCTAATAAGGCAAACCCCATATCCGACTGTGTATCCCAAATATACCCTTGAGTACCCAAAAAGGCTTCAGCACCCTCTCCTGAAAACAGAGCCACCCACCACTCAATTAATTCATAAAATGCACTCAATGCTAAACAAAATGCCACAATAAACACAGCTTGCCACGTGGCTCCCTGAATAATATGTTTTCTTAAAACAATCTCTCTTGCAATAAGTGCAGGTACAAACCCCTGTGCAAAATGGCCAAGTTTATCGTAATTATTACGCGACGAACCCATCAACTCTTGCAAGGTATTAAAGAACGGCACTTCGGCATAAGTGTAGTGTGCACCGACCATCAAAATAATGCTGTGTATTAAAATTAACCCATACACCAACGGGGTCAACCTAAACGACTTATAGGTATACAGTAAAATACCGAGACCCGCTATGGCTGGAAATGCCTCAAGAAACCATGTAAACGGGTCTTTTGGGTCAATAGCCGACCAAACAAGTACCCCACTAAAAATAATCAACCAAAGATATTTAATACCTCCCTCCTTTCAACACAAACAAATAATATTCCCTATTTTAAAACAAAAAAGATTTAAGTAACCTCTAAAAAATCTCTTAATAAAGTCTCAATATTTTCTCTCTTGTTTCTTTGCTTAACACCCCTATATATTCAGTATAATCAATTTTATTAATTTATAACTTTTTGGATGGTTCAACCATGTCAGAGACACCGCAAACAGATCAAAACAACATGCTTACACAACGTTTTCAAGCGTTACAAGCACACATTAATCAAAATATTATTGGCCAACCCCACTTAACGCAACGTCTATTAATTACCTTGCTTTCAGATGGGCATTTATTGGTAGAAGGTCCTCCGGGATTGGCAAAAACTAAAGCCATTAAGGTATTGTCTAACTTATTGGAAGGTCAATTTCATCGTATTCAATTTACCCCCGATTTACTGCCTTCAGATATTACGGGTACCGATATTTATCGTCCAGAAACAGGCGAGTTTGAATTTCAAGCTGGGCCTATTTTTAATAATTTAGTCTTAGCCGATGAGATTAACCGTGCGCCCGCTAAAGTTCAAGCCGCGTTGCTCGAAGCGATGGGAGAAGGTCAGGTTAGTATCGGTAAACGTACCCTGCCCATGGAAAAGTTTTTTATGGTCATGGCCACCCAAAACCCATTAGAGCAGGAGGGGACTTACCCGCTACCCGAAGCCCAGTTAGACCGTTTTATGATGCACGTCAATATTGACTACCCCAATGCAGAGAGTGAACGTCAAATACTCGACTTGGTCGAAGATGAAGCCAGAGCGGTTGTCCCTCAACTGTTTGAACCTTTAAGCCAGGCCGACCTGTTCAGTGCTCGTCGAGCTATTTTGGACATCCATATGGCTGATGCCATGAAAACCTACTTGGTTGAACTGGTTATGGCCACCCGTAACCCTCAACAGTACAGTGAAGACTTAGCCAAACTGATTGCCGTAGGTGTCAGTCCGCGTGCCACTATTGCACTGTCTCGCTGCGCACGAGCACACGCTTGGTTACAAGGAAAAGAGTTTGTCAGCCCAGACGACATTCAAGCCGTGGTACACGATGTGTTTCGTCACCGACTACTATTAAGCTTTGAAGCCGAAGCACAAAATATCACGCCCAACCAAGTGATTAACCAAATACTCAGCTTTGTGCCAGCAGTTTAATAGATATCTCATGATGAAGGAACAGCACTCATAATGTGGCCATTTTTTCCTAAAAAACGTAAACCTGTGCAAACAAATCAAGCGGTGGATTCGGAACCTAAATTTACCCCCCCCTTAAATGCTTTGTACTCAAATCTAGAAGCGTTAGTGGCCTTTAGGTTTCACGTGAAACAAAAAAAACTGGCACACCAAAATCGTATTATGTCGAGCAGCTCTGGCAGTCATCACGCACTGCGAAAAGGTCAAGGCATGACATTTAGTGAGGTACGCCAATATCAACCCGGTGATGACATTCGTCACATTGACTGGCGTGTCACCGCGCGTACTCAAAAACCTCATACCAAAGTCTTTATTGAAGAGCATGAACGCCCCACTATTTTGGTTACAGAACAAACCCCTGCCCTTTTTTTTGGCTCTCAAGTGCGCTTAAAAGTAAATCAGGCACTCAATGTATCAGCTATTTTAGCGTGGGTCGCCTTAAACCAAAATGAACGCGTGGGTGGCTTTACCTTTAATCAAACCCAACAAGCATGGGTTGCCCCTAAAAGAAGCCAACACACACTGCTGTACAGCCTGCAAAAAAGCATTCAAATGCAATCGAGTATTCAACAGCCTGAGGCTGTCAATCCGTTGCTTTGGCAAAATAGCCTCAAACAACTCACTCAAGTGGTCAAGCCCGGTAGTAAGCTGTTTTTAATTGGCGACATGCTACAACTCAGCCATACCAGTCGAGGGTATTTGCAAAAGCTACGCCGTCATAATGACATTGTGGCGCTGCACATTGTGGAACCATTAGAAAAATCACTGCCGATCCTCGGTTCTCTGAGCTTAACTCAAAGCCGAGCCTCCAGCAGCTCCATAACATTAAACAGCACCAACCCTAAAATACAACAATGGTATGCCCAAATGTATCAAAAACAGTGGCAAAATGCATTTGACCAATTTACACAACTCAACATTCCCTTGTTAGAGATCAGCAACCATGAAAACCCAGTCGAAGCCCTTTGTCGCCATAAGGTCATTCTATGAAACTGACGGAACAACAACTGCAACTACTCAATCAACTTGAAGACATCCAACTGCCCGATCCTATTGGTTGGTGGCCACTGTCGTATGCATGGTGGCTGTTAATTTTTATGTTTGGTACGCTCTTAATAGGCGCTATTTGGTACTATTTTGATCAAAAAAAACGCAATGCCTATCGTACCGAGGCCTTAACATATTTAAACCAACTTGAATCGGAGCCTAACAACCCCAATCAACAACTATTAGAGATCAATGCATTACTTAAACGTGTGGCACTAACCTGCTACCCTCGCACAGAGGTCGCCTCACTTAATGAACAAGCGTGGTTACTATTTTTAGCCAACAGCGCCCAACACATCAAACAACCCGAGTCATTGGCCGATATTTTACAACGTGCTTATCAAGCGCCGAGCCAAGACCCTGTACAACACCAAATGGACATCAATGCATTGAATAAATTTAAGCGTTATGCCGCACAGTGGATTAAAGGACACCATCAATAATGGATTGGCTTGCAAATTTATACACCCTCAACTGGGTCGCTTTTTTAAGTGAAATTGAGCTTCTTTGGCCGTGGGCCATCGCTTTTTTACCCCTCCCTTGGTTGATATATCGTTTTGTGAAACCTGTTTCACAACAACAAACTCCACTTTTAGCCCCAAACATTGTGCAGCGTTTAGAGCAACAGATGCCACCGGAGCAACTCATTGCTCCCAATAAAAATACACGCCGTATTCCCCTGCTCTTAATTGCCCTTTGGTGTCTGCTAATTTTAGCTGCCACCCGTCCTGTTTTATTTATGAGCCCTAACCCATTTGAAGCCAGCGGAAAAGAGATGATGTTGTCTGTAGATTTATCTGGCAGTATGCAAAAAGAGGATATGTATTTGGGCGGTTATGATGTCGATCGACTCACCGCAGTAAAAGCCGTGGTCTCCACCTTTATCGAGCAACGACAAGGCGATCGAATGGGATTGATTGTCTTTGGTACCCAAGCTTTTTTACAAAGCCCGCTTACCTACGATTTACACACCGTCAAAACCCTTTTAAATGAAACCGCGATTGGTATGGCCGGTAACAACACCGCCATTGGTGATGCCATTGGTTTAACCCTAAAACACCTAAAACCCAATCCAAAAACAGGAAAGTACAATAACGCTGTGTTGATTTTATTAACCGATGGTTCCAATACCGCTGGGCAAGTTGAACCGTTGCAAGCAGCCGAAAAAGCCAAAGAACAAGGCTTAAAAATTTACACCATTGCGGTGGGGCGTGTGTCTCACAGAACGGGACTTGATCTCTTTTTATCGGGTAAAAGTGACATTGATACCGACACCCTAAAACGCATTGCACAGCTAACCGACGGGCAATTTTTTCAAGCAAACGACACCCAACAGCTCAGTGAAATTTATCAATACATTAACCAACTGGAAAGCAGCGAACATGAAGTATTTAACTACCGAAATCGATCTGAATTGTACGTGTGGCCTTTAGGGTTAGCATTTATTTTCAGTCTGTTGTTTGCCAGCTTATCTCTTAGAAAAACACTAGGAGCCCGCCCGTGAATAAATATCGTAGCGAGGAAAATAAACATAAAAGATGGCCAAAATATCTTTTCCGCAATAAATTTTTATTCACGGATAAACTCCTAAGGGGGGGGGAAATATAATGAACGAACTGTTTACACTGCAATTTTTACGCCCTTATTGGTTACTGGCGCTACTACCAACTGCTTTTTTACTTTGGAAAATTTGGCAAATTAAACAAAAACAGGGGTCTTGGCATCAAATTATTGCGCCTCAATTTAGACCACTGTTATTAGGCGAATCTTCAAATAGTCAATCCCATTTTCGCCATACGCTTGCACTCAGTGGCTTAACCTTTATTTGGTTATTAGCCATTATTGCACTGGCGGGGCCCTCCACTCAAACTGTTGAGATGCCTGCCCAAAAAAACCAGCAGGGTACCGTGATTATTTTAGATTTATCACTCTCCATGCTGGCCGATGATGTGCCACCCAGTCGTCTTGAGCGAGCCAAATATAAAATTACTGATCTGCTTACCCAGCATCCTGAGTTGTCTGTAGGCTTGATCGGCTATGCCAATTCTGCTCATACCATCTCGCCCATCTCCGAGGACAATCAAACGCTATTGAGCTTGTTGCCTGCGCTTAATCCCGTGGTGATGCCCAGCTATGGCTCCAATCCTATTTTGGGGTTTAAAAAAGCCGATGCACTCTTTAAAGGCAGTCACATTAATCACGGTCATATTATCTGGATTACCGATGATATTGAGCCGTATCAAGTGCCGCAAATAAAACAGTGGATTCAACAACATGACTACAGCATCAGTATCTTAACCGTGGGAACCCCAACCGGTGGTGCGGTTCATATTCCAAACTACGGTTTGCTTAAAGATGACAACGATAATATTATTTTACCCCCCCTCCCTCTGGAACGGTTTAATAAGTTCAGCGAACTCAATACGGTACGTGTTAGCCATTTAAGCACTCAAGATCAATCTTTAACCGCTTTAATGCCCCCCACATTCAGTCAGTTTGCCACACACAAAGCCGACGCCGATACAGAAAATCAACTGCTGTTGCCGTTAGATCAAGGGGGATACCTGTTGCTCTTGCTTCTGCCTTTGGTCGCTCTGCTGTTTCGCCGTGGTTGGGTATTAAGCCTCTCGGCCATTAGCTTGCCTCTGGTTGGGCTTCTCTCCGCTGGCCTGCTTTCGGTTGGACTCTTAGCACCTAACACCAGCTATGCCGAAACAACACTTCCCTCTTTAAGTGAAGCCTTTAAATCTCCCGATCAACAAGCCTATCAAGCTTGGCAAGAGAACAATTTAAGTGCCGCAGAATCTCTGTTTGAAAACGAACAGTGGCGTGCCAGTACCCTCTATAAACAAGGAAAATACCAAGAAGCCGCTAACCTATTTCGTAAAGACAACAGCGCCACAGGGTACTACAACCTTGGCAATGCACTGGCTAAAAGTGGCGAATTGAATGCGGCAAAAGAGGCTTATGAAAAAGCACTGGAACAACAACCTAATTTTCAAAAAGCACAAAAAAACTTAACGCTGATTAAACAGTTATTAGCCAAACAAAAAGAGGAGGAACAAAAAAAACAGCCTCCTAAAAAGGATCAAGACTCACCCTCAGAAGATCAAAAAGACAAAGATAAAAGTAAGTCTAAAAATGAATTCGGAGATTCAGAAGATACGCCTAACAAACCAGAAGAGTCGAAGTCACAATCCGATCAGCAATCATCCAATAAGGACCAACAAAAAAGTAAAAGTGACGGTAATGCTGACCATCAAAAAAGTGGGGATGACGCTTCAGATTCTGATTCAGAAAAATCTGATCAAAATCAAGCCTCCAATGATTTAAACAATGAACCCGTGCCTAAAAGCGAGAAAAATGAGGCAAAAGAAGGCCAAGATAAAAATGAACCATCAAATGAAAAAAGTACATCCGAATCTGAAGAAACCCCCTCAAACAACGAGCGTACGCAAGACTCAAACAGTAGTCAAGCACACCAAAAACAAACCAAACGTGACTCAGGAAAGCTTGGAGAGGATGAAAAGAACACTCAAACCAATCCAGCCGAAAACATTCAACCTTTAACCGCCAAAGAGCAGGAGCAACAACGTGCGATTCAAAACTGGTTAAATCAAATTCCTGATGAACCTGGGCTGTTTTTAAAACGAAAATTTGAGCACCAATACCAACAACAGTCCACTCCGTCTAACCCAAATAGCAAGCAATGGTAAGCCTTATGAATACGATACAACTCAATACTCAATCCATTCTAAACTATCCAAAACAGCACTCCATACTGTCATGGCGTGTTGTGCTGTTGATTGTCTTATTAACACTTCCTTTATGGGTTTTTGCAAAAACATTGGATGTGTTTACCGACCGTCAAACGGTTGAACTGGGAGACATCATCACCCTCACTATTCGAGCTGATTTTCAAACTCGTAACAGCCAGCTCAACTTAGACAACCTTAAAGATCAGTTTGAAATTTTAGGGCGTCAACAAAGCAATCAAATCTCTATTATTAATGGCAGTTTTAACAGCAGCACACAATGGCAAATTACCCTACTTCCTAAACAAGAAGGGGACTTAATTGTGCCCCCTCTACACATTGATGGCGTTCAAAGTGCCCCCTATAAAATAAAGGTACGGCCTGCCCCCAAAAAATCCATTACAACAATGGGCAATTACTTTCTAGAATCCAGCCTTAATAAACAACAAGCTTATGTACAAGAAGAGGTTCTCTATCGTTTAAAATTTTATTTTTTAGGAGCCTTTCAAGGCAATATTCGCCCTCCTATTTTTGAGAACAGTCTCACCACCACAATCAAAGACCAAGCCGTTTATGGTAAAAATATCAATGGAAAAAACTATACGGTTTATGAATGGCTATATGCCTTTTACCCACAAAAAAGTGGAGAGGTTGTAATTAAAGGGCCTATTTTTTCAGGCATACAACAGTACCGTAATCGCCAAAAAGGTGTTCAAGAAGTCGCCAAAGACCAAACACTTACCGTATTGCCAGAACCCATACAGCAGAAATCCAATCCAAATGCACTTTGGTTACCCGCCAAGTCTATCACCCTATCTGAAACACTGACTAATACACAGCAGAAGACTCTGCGTGTTGGGGACAGTTTAACCCGTACCCTCACCTTAACCGCTACAGGGCTACGTGCCAGCCAACTGCCCGAAATAAAAACCGAAAACCAAGCCAGCTTTAAGGTATACAGCGATCAACCCGTTACAGAGGAGACTCTGTTAGATAGTGGGGTTCGTAGTGTGCAACAAACCAAGCAAACCATTATCTTTACCCAAGCGGGTAAAATAACATTACCTGAGCAACGTTTAAGCTGGTTTAATACCGAAACCCAAACTATGGAAACAGCGGTTATCAAAGCACGTCAACTGACCGTATTGCCAGAGTTAAATTCCTCAGCTAATACACCCTCACAACCAACACAAACCCCAAACACAACGGTATTGAGTGATATGAATAGCATCATTCCATCAGGTGTTTCACGTGAAACATCTGAAACCTCTTTTGTCTGGCCACTGATTACCAGTCTGTTAGGTTTTGCATGGTTTATCACCCTTATTTTATGGCGTAAACAAACCCAAAAACTGAAATCTCAATTGCAACAGCTTGAAACAAACGACTCACCTAACCGTGACTCTTTTGCTGTACCACTCAAACAAACAAGCACCGCCCCATTCTGCAACAGCAGTACAATGCCTGAGCCCAGTGAGTTTTACAAACAGCTCAAAAAATACTTGAAAGAAAACCACTCTATAGGGTCACTAAGCGACTTAGAAAACACCGATTTAAAACAGGGAATTTACCAATTGGAAGAACACCTATTTTCAAATACTGAGTTGCCTGATGGGTTATTAGAAACACTCTGCAAACAACTTAAAGAAGGGGCAAAAGATTTCCCCCCCCCTTCTCAAAAAGAGGGGAAAAAAGGCAAACAACTGGCCTCACTTTATAAACATTAAAATAAAAAAGGCACGTCATTGACGTGCCTCAAACCGGTATATCTCATCAAAGAAGAGCTGTTTAAATGGTTTTAAACAGTTGATAAAATCGTTCACTGATTGTTTGTTGCTCACTGTTTAAATCACTCTCTAACAAACGTTTGGTTAATTGATAAGCCGCCATCGTTAACTCTTCCATTTTTTGAATCAGATCTTGGTGTTGTGCTTCAGACAACTTATTTTGTACCGCGTACTTTTCCAAAGACGCCTGTAATAACCGTCGATCATTCAACATCATCTTCTCCAGTGTGGCAGAAGAGAGTGCCACATTTTTAAGCTGCAAAAGTTTTGAATTATTTATTCGAGACTCAAGATATTGTTGATACTGCTTTATCAACCCTTCATCGCCTTCAATGGCCAGTGCATTATTGGTGTCCATAAAATAACTGCGTGCATCTAAATTAGCCGAACCAATCACCAAAGCATCGTCAAACAAAGTCACTTTACTGTGCAGTGACAACGCCTCTTCTGCCGTTTTTTGATATTCAAAATAGCGTATGGTGGCACTTTTTTTCTCATCAAAATGATCTGTATAAAAATCTGCAAAGGCTTTCATGCTATGGCTTGCCAAAATATTAACCGGCACCAAATCGGTAGTACCTACCGAGTTGGTAATGATGTTTAAGGTGACATGACTACAATCATTAGAACCATTCACCAACTCCTTAAATGCCAAGATCATATTAAGGGGGGGGAAAAAATAGGCGTTATAAAAATAAACATTCCGTGAGGATTTATCCTCAACAGAACAGAGTCCTTTTAATTTTCTTAACCAGTAGTGATGAATGTTCTTATTACTCTTTAATGCCTGATTGTACTCTGCACCAAACTGCCTTTTTTGATCTTTATCTGTTGCGCGATAAGACAGATTTTCAAGATAAGTACCTATCGTCATCGGTGTTACTGAAAAAGAGGGAAACCGTTTAGCAAAGGTATCTGAAGGTTGGTATTCCGTTTGATACGTTTCTTGATTTTTTTTGAGCTTGGCTTTTTCAAGTTCAATGCGTTTTGGTAAACTTAAATTTACTCGGTTTAACCAATCAGTTCGACACCCTGTCAACTGAACAGCCTCTGAACAAGATTTATTAGCCCAATGCCAATTGGCAATAAAATCATTGGGCGCGTGTTGACGAACTTCTGATAATGAAGCCGTGCGAACAAAAGACCATAACTGATCAAAACGGTGCTGCACTTTGGTACTAGGTTCAGACAAGTGAAGGGTTAAATCGGTGTCCATAAAGGTGTACTTAGCACTTAATGGGTTTGGATGCATATGGTACGAGTCTTCAATATTTCGTCCGCCCAATATAAAAGATTGGTTATCCACGAACAGCAATTTATGGTGTGTGTAGTCGGTGAAAAAATCCCAATCTCTTGCAGCTTCATCAATATTTTGTCGCTCAATCGGTAGGAACTGTGAAAAAGAAGCGTAAACGGGGTTTAATGCATCGCCATAATGCTTGAATGCAAAGGCCGTTTTAACACGGTTAAAAACTCTTTGATACGCTGGGCCAGTACGTGACTTCCAATAAATTTTACCAAAATGTTTTAAACGTTTAATTTGCTCCGAATTAGGCGTACTGCTTGTTGAGCTCAAGTGCTCAATCGAGATATTCTGTCCTTGCTCAATGGCAAGCGTCATCGCATCTATATTTTTGCCATATAAGCCTGATAAAAATAGCCCCGATTCTGCTAAATTTATATTGGAAATATTAAGTGACTCTGTCGGTACACCATCTATTTTTTCAGCTTGAAAAATTGATTCAATTTTAGATAACTTCTCTTGAGAGCAAGCACTTTTATCCTCTCTTGGCGCAACCTCATTACAGCCTAGCGTCATGTACACGGCATCTTTAATCATATTTTGAGTTGGACGGCCATAAAAACGTACAGTTAAATTTCCCCCCCCCTCTACTTCCAGCATCGAAAACCAATCTAAACGACTGTAATTGGTGACATAATCCACCAATAAACGAATCTTAACGCCTCGCTGACTGGCGGCAATTAAGTGACTAGCCAATACTGACGAACTGTAATCGTCTGAAAAAATAAAATATACCAAATCAATCGACTCTTTAGCTTGGTCAATTAAAGCGATCTTAGCGTCAAAGGCCTGTTGATTGTCGGTAATAACCGTACCTGAATCTATCACAAGTGAACTTACCTGACCTAGTTGCTCACTTAAAACGGAAGAGTGTGTTTTTATATTAAGAGACTGACAACCACTTAACAAAGAGAGCGATAAGCAAACAGAAACCACTTGAACTATTTTTTGCATGATAAACCTCTGAACCCTTAATTTATACGTAATTCATCATATCAAAAAAAAGGCACTCAATTGAGTGCCTTTTAAGTTTTATTCATTTGTAACCACTTAGTTCATTTTTATTTAACCGAATTAAAGTTTTGTTCCGCCAGTTTTTGAACCTCTGGGTAGTTGGTTTTTCCAGTACCTAAAATAGGCACTTGCTCCACTAAAATAATGGTTTTAGGAATCATAATTTCAGAAAGCTGTTTCTTCTTAGCCGCATTCGTAATCGTGGATCTACATAAAACTGAATCATCAGTAACCAAAACCAAACGCTCTCCTTTACGCTCATCCGATACGGCCACCACAACATGATGCCCTTCTGGGCTGGCTTCATTAATATAGCCCTCTACTGCCATTAAAGAGACCATTTCACCACCTATCTTAGCAAAGCGTTTAGCTCGCCCTTTAATCCAAACAAAACCGTCTTCATCCACATCCACAATGTCACCAGTATCATGCCAGCCATTCTTAGGGGGAAGTAATACTCCTGGGTTATCAGGCATTAAATACCCTTTCATAATATTAGGCCCTTTTACGAACAAGCGGCCACCTTCTTCAATGCCATCAACAGGTTCTAAACGATATGAAATTTCTGGCACAAATTGTCCCACCGAACCATCTTTATAAGCCAAAGGGGTATTAATGGATAATACAGGTGTGGTTTCTGTCACTCCATAACCTTCAAAAATAGGTTTATGGTATTTATCGGCATACAGTCTTCTGGTTTCTGGACGCAAACGCTCCGCTCCAGCAATAAGCCCTTCCATACTGTAAAAATCATACCGATGAGCTTTACGAGCATACCCCGCATAAAAGGTATCGGTTCCAAACATCAGTTTGACATTTTTTTGATAGGCCATTTCAGGCACAATGGCATAGTGAATTGGAGAGGGATATAGGTATACTTTTGTACCCGATAATATCGGCCAAAGCATTCCTGCCGTTAAACCAAAACAGTGAAAAGTAGGCAGTGCATTTAAGATTGTCTCCCCAGGTAACAACGTTATCATAGAGCGAATTTGTGCAATATTACTGTTAATATTTTGGTGCGATAACACCACCCCTTTTGGGATACCTTCTGAACCCGAGGTAAACAAAATAACCGCCGATTTTTCAGGATCCACTTGAAAGCCTGGCAATTTTCTTGGGCAGGTTAATAACCCCGATATTTTTGCCCCCGCTCCTATTTTTTCTTTAATATCCTCTAAATAAATAAACCGAACCTCATTTTCTAACGACTCAATTAAAGGTGCCAGTTCAAACACCTCTACAAACTTTTTAGAGGTAATAATACTTTTAAGTTCTGCGGTATCACATGCTGATTTAATGGATGAAATACCCGAGGTAAAGTTAATCATCGCAGGCACATACCCATAGGCTTGCAGTGCAAAAAAACTGGCTGGCATCCCCGATACATTGGGTAACATTAGCCCCACATGCGCTTCATCTTTAAGTACTTTTTTTAGCTGCTTTCCTAAAATAATGGAAGCCAATGTGAGTTTTTTTAGGCTCAATTCTTGCCCATTTACATCTTCAACACACACCTCTTTTTTTCTAAAAAAAGATTTAGCTTGAATCAACGATGCAAAAATAGAGTGTCGTTTTACTTGACCATGGTAGGTACCATCTCGTAATAAACGCATGATCTGTTCGGTTAATACCGTGTGCCTTTTATGTCCTTTTAGCCCAGTGATATCCATCATTTTTTCAGCAGGTCGAAGGGTTAAGGTAATTTTAGGAAACCAAAACTGTTTAATGTAGGCAAACTTAGAGCCATTTAAATAAGAAAACTTGCTGTATACCGCACCACTGATATGAATTGGAAGCACCATAGCGCCTGTTTTTTCAGCCACCAATCCTGTTCCGTCATACACCTTCATTAAGCTACCAGTAGTGGTTATACGACCTTCTGGAAAAATCATACACTGCTTGCCCTGCTTCAACTCCTTAATCATATGTTTGGCAGCATAGGGGCTTTGTAAATCGACTTTAAAATAGTGAGTCATGCTCAAAATAAAACGTTCATGCCACTTCTTAGTGTGTGATGCATCCACCATAAAAGATGTTTCACCGGGAATAAACAGATCAATCATCGGTCCATCTAAACTGGAGACATGATTGGCAATGATTAAAAGAGGCTGCTCATTTTGATCCACCGCATGGTAGTGCTCCAAGCCCTTTACTTCAACGCGGTACAGCATTTTAAATAACAGCTTAGAAAAAAACTTAAATAACCCTTTCATCATTGTTCTCCACATAAATTTTAACGAATATAATTTTTATTTTTTTAATATAAGGCCTTTGCATGAGAGGGGCGCAAAAGAAAATCAGATATATTTTAGCCTTTTTTATCCATGCATCTTTTCGTGCAAAGATCTCTATATAAATAAAAGACAGATGCAACCAAACCATTTGCAATGGCCACTCCTAAAAACATAGCCATTAAACTCAATGAGTGCGCGTAGCCGATCATAATTAAAACCGACGATAGCACCATAAAAAGCGCATTCAATATATTATTAACGGCCATCATTCTAGCACGCAATGGTTCTGGAGTTTGTGTTTGCAAAACCGTATACAAAGGCACAATATAGGCTCCACCCAGTATGGCGAGTACCAACAATAAAACCAATAAACTGTTTAAAGCACCTACTTCTAAAAAAGAGTCTATATTCATTAAGGTTTCCGTAGACACACTCAAAGAGGATACATAATTTGTCACTACCCAATCCATCAAAATGAAGCACAAAGAGATGCCCAGTAAAAACAACCCATGCCATTTTAAATGCACTTGACCCTTAAACCAACGCGTTACCCAGAACGCACCCAACCCAATTCCAATTGAAAACAAAGATAAAAAAGTCACCACCACCGAATCATCGGCTTTTAAATCGTATTTAACCCATGCAGGTATTTGGCTTAATAAAGTCGCCCCTAAAAACCAAAACCAAGAGATAGCCAACAATGCAAAAAAAGGCTTTTTATAATTTCGGCACTCCTCAATCATTTGCCAAGTGCTTTTTAAAATATTCTTTTCAATTACCAAATTAGGTTGATACACATCCGTTGACTTCACACCTAAGCTGGCCAGATACCCCAACATAGAAACTACCACAACCACCGCTGCCATGATCTCAGTACCCCCTTCAATCAATACACCCACACCACCTATAATCGAACCCAGTAAAATCGCAATAAAAGTAGAGCTGCTTAATAACGCATTCCCTTTCATAAGCGATTCATCCTTTAATAGTTCAGGCACAACAGAGTACTTAAGTGGTCCAAAAAAAGCCGATTGTGTGCCCATTAAAAATAGAGTCATAAAAAGCAGTTCAACTTGTTGGCTGATTAACGCCATCGCACCTATAAGCATCACCAGTATTTCAACCAGCTTTATTTTTTGAATTAACATCGATTTTGGATAACGATCGGCCAATTGACCGGCCAAAGAGGAGAATAAAAAGAAGGGTAAAATAAATAAGCCCGCTGCCAAAGTAATCAGAAAACCTGTTTGTTCAATATTTTGACTCAATTTAAATGTGATGAACATAATCATCGCATTTTTATATAAATTATCGTTAAATGCACCTAAAAACTGGCATATAAAGAGACTAAAAAAGGAGGGGTTGAGTCGTAAAAAAGACATTTAATCTCCCCCTTTTTTTTTTCATCATTTAAACAGCAATACCACAGTGTTTTAACAGAGAATCAATATTAGGCTCTCTACCTCTAAAAGCTTTAAACAACACCATTGGATCCACCGAGCCACCCGCGGCTAAAATAGTATTTTTAAATTTAGCCCCCGTGTCTGCATTTAAAATACCGGTCTCTTCAAACAGACTAAACGCATCAGCCGATAATACTTCAGCCCACTTATAACTGAAGTATCCAGCAGCATATCCTCCTGCAAAAATATGGCTAAAACTATGCATGCTACGACTGTATTCTGGGGGTTGAATCACAGCCACTTCATTACGAATACGAGCTAATAGTTGATCAATAGGCTCTACATTTTGTTCATCATAAAATGCGTGCATTTCAAAATCTGACAGTGCAAATTCAATCTGACGTAACATCATCATGGCCGATAAAAATCCTCGGCTAGCTTTTAATGATTCGAACAGAGAGTCGGGTAAAGTCTCACCCGTTTCCACATGCGAAGCAATTAAGTCCAAACTTTCACGCTCCCAACAAAAATTTTCCATAAACTGTGAAGGAAGTTCCACCGCATCCCAAGGTACACCACTGATTCCCGAAATATCCAAATACTGCATTTCCGTCATTAAGTGATGAATACCATGACCAAACTCATGAAATAAAGTAGTCAGTTCATTATGTGTTAAGCAAGTCGGTTTACCCTCAACAGGGGGAGTAAAATTACAAACCAAGTAAGCGACGGGTGTTTGTACATGGCCATCAGGGGATTTCCAACGAGTGACCACGGTATCCATCCAAGCCCCGCCCCGTTTGTTTTCACGTGCGTACAGGTCTAAATAAAATTGTCCAATCACCTCTTTATTTTCATTGATCAATTCATAAAAATGTACATCAGAATGCCAAGTAGACACGCCCTCTTTGGCTTGAATAGTCACGCCAAACAGACGTTGAGTAATGGTAAATAATCCGTTTAAAGCTGATTCAACTGGAAAATATACCCGCAACTTTTCCTGGGAAAGCGATAACGTTTGATCTTTCAACTTTTCAGAAAGATAGGTAACATCCCAAGCTTGAACATCAGTCATTGAGAACGCTTTGAGCGCAAAATCTTTTAAAGAATCCAACTCTTGCTCAGCTTGAGGTTTTGATTTAGTCGCTAAATCTCGTAAAAAACCTAACACTTGTTGTGTACTTTCAGCCATTTTAGTTGCCAATGAGTATTCTGAATACTGTTCAAATCCTAGTAATTTTGCTTTTTGATGACGCAGTGAACGAATCAATGCCATATGTTCACTATTATCAAACTCGGTATTATCTGCCTGATCTGACGCACGAGTGATAAAAGCGCGGTACACCTCTTCTCTTAATAAACGATTATCGGCATAGGTCATAACAGCTAAATAAGAGGGAAAATCGAGCGTCACACACCAACCTTCTAGCCCTTTTTGTTGCGCCAACTGCTGTAAAGTACCCATCGCCGATTCAGGTAATCCTGCTAATTGAGTTTCATCAATAATATGCTTAAACCACGCTTGGGTAGACTTTAAAACATAATTACTAAACTGGCTGTTTAATTTGGATAACTGTTGCGAGATGGTTTGAAATTCAATTTGTTTCTCTTTAGGCAATGCAATGCCACTTAATTGGAAGCTACGTAGAGCCTGTTCAATGACCTTTTTTTGAGCAATATTATAATGCTCACACTCTGCTGACTCCGAAAGCACTTTAAATTTGGTATACAGTGCAGAATTTTGGCCGCGTTCGGTATGATAAGCAGTCACTTTATCCAAACATTTTACATAGGCCTCATGCCATTCATCGCTATTTTTAACACCATCTAAGTGCCCAATAGGTCCCCAAACACGCTCAAATCGATTATCAATAACCTCTAAAGGTTCAATAAAGTTTTGCCATGTAGGCGCTTCTTTCATGGAAGTTAAACGGTTTATTTCAGCACGGCACTCTAACAATAATTGATCCACGGCGGGTTCAATATGTTCCACGTGAAACAGTTCAAATTGAGGTAAATCAGAAAGGTTTAATAAAGGGTTGTCTGTTGATATCATAGTCGCCATAAACTTAATTATAAAATTAATTAATTATAACGTAATCAGCCTTTATAAAAGAATCTTAGGAGTGCTTATGCACCATTTTCAAACAGAAATCGTACTCAAAAACCCTGGTCGAGGTACTTACAATATTACTCAACGTATAAACGAAGCCATCACTCAATCAAAGATTCAATCAGGGCTGTGTCACCTTTTTATTCAGCATACCTCTGCATCTCTTATTATTACCGAAAATGCAGACCCTACTGTACGTGATGACATTGAGTATTGGATGCAAAAACATGTTACAGATGGTGATTCAAATTACCAACACTGTTATGAAGGAGACGATGACATGAGTGGTCACCTTCGCTGCATTCTTACCGATACGAGCCAAACTATTCCTGTCACCCATGGACAACTTAATTTAGGCACTTGGCAAAGTGTATTTTTATATGAACACCGAATAGGAACTTTTGATCGGAAAATCGTGATAACCATCCAAGGTATTTAAAAAATACTTAAATACAGCCTCTATGAGACGCTTTTCACTAAAACCCAACCCTTTGCATCCCTTTAGGTCTAAAAACACAATATAGGTAGGTTTATGGGATTCAAAATTTTTCGTTTTTTTACGTAATTTTTAAATTAATCCACTTTAGGGCTTTTAGGCACTTCGGATTTTTCAACTGGCTCTTCTTGCAAATACGCGATACGTTGAGCCAATGAATACATCTGTTTAAATCCTTCCACTAACTGCATTTCATATCGAAATGTTTTTAAGCGTTTTTCGGTGGTTTGAAAACGCTTAAATTGATGACTCAATGCATCTTGAATTAATAACTCAATGGTTGGGCTCATTGCAATCACCGACATCGCTGCTTCGTAATCAGATTTACAAACACTGGTTAATGCATTTTCAATGGCATGACCAACTTCATTGGTCAATTTTCCCACTAAATTAAGCATTGTCTCACTCGGTTTAATGTCATTATGAATCATCTGATGCAGTACATTAAAAATATTACTTTGAACAATATCAAGCATAGATTCTAAATTGTGCAAAACCGTAATCAATTTAAGGTGTTGATTTTGCTCTGAAACAGACAACTCTACTTGGCTACTTCGTCCTAAATAAGTCAAAATTTCCGCTTGATACACCCTGAACTTTTCAATATTCAAAATTTCTCGTGACAACTTTTTTGTATTGGGTTCCACAATTAATGCAATGGTGCGTTTATAGAACAGACCGTATACTTTTTGGTAGTGCTCTATTTCAAGCATTACTGCTTGCAAAGCCATAGAGGGTGTAGCAATAAAAGTTTCATCTAAAAACTCGGCTTTAAATGTAGTGGTGGTTTTTTCCTCTTCTAAAACCGGAACCAACTTGTTGACTACCCAAATAAAAACAGGAATTAGTGGTAAAAAAATAATTAAACTTACTAAATTAAAAATGGTGTTAGCATTGGCAATTTCTCGCGGCGTTTGTTCTGCCAAAACCACTCTATCTAAACCATTGTGAATGATCTCGTTAGCTGAAATAAAAGTAGCCAAATCTACTAAAATAGGAATAAATGGCAGCCAAATTAAAATCCCTAAAATACTAAACAAAGAGTGAACCAATGCGGTTCTTAATGCTTCTCTGGACTTACCAATAGCCGATAATAATGCAGTAACCGTTGTTCCTAAATTAGCTCCCATTAACAAAGCTATACCTGCTGGAAGTGTTAAAAATCCATTACTCGCCATGACAATAATAATACCGATGGTCGCCGAAGAAGATTGCACTAAAGCGGTAAAAATAAATGCCACTAAAATGCCTAAAAAAGGATTTTGCATCTCCATCATCAGATCTAAAAAAGGTTGATAATCTCGTAAAGGAGCCATACCTTCGCTCATTACATTCATACCAAAAAACAGCAAACCCAACCCCATAATTAACTGACCAATGGCAATGTTTTTATGTTTTTGAGATAAAAATTGCAATACAAATCCCAATGCCACAGCCAATAAAGCATAATTAGTAACCTTAAAAGCCACTATTTGAGCGGTTATGGTAGTACCCAAATTGGCACCCATAATAACCCCTGCGGCTTGTGTAACACTCATTAACCCAGCAGAAACAAACCCAACCGTTAAGACCGTTGTAACGGAAGAGGATTGAATCACCGCTGTCACAGCCGCACCGGTTACAGCACCCATCACTCTATTTTGAGTGAGACGCGCTAAAATATTTTTCATTTGATCGCCAGCAATGACTAGCAATCCTTTAATCATCTGTTCCATGCCAAATAAAAACAACGCCAAACCACCAGATAACCACATAAACATGGTGAACCAATCCAGTGTTTCTTTAGTATTTATTTGTGCATAAACAAAAGGGGGGGAAAAAATTGAAATCAAAAAAAATGATAAGCAAATACCAAATAAAATCATCCTATTTATTCGACTATTGATATAAAAACAATCCCTTTTATTTCGATTAAATCGTGGCATTAAACCTACCTATTTAAGGAACCTCTAAACAAGTCCTTTAATAATAATTATCAATACATACCTTATTAATAATACTCGATCTACTTATCATCATTAATTTTTTTTACCCCCCTTCTGTGTAAATCTATTTGCTTAAACATATTAATTTATATTAATATATTTAATACTATTCATTATGATCAATGTGGAGAATTTTATGAAAAAAACAGTACACGTAACCTCTCTTGCGTTTGCAGCAGGGCTATTTTTTGCTTCCTCAACAATGGCAGCACCTGTTCCTGAAAACCCAAAACATCAAACTCCACAGGGCTTATATGTCACGGCAAAAGAAGCCGCTGAGATGATGAAAAAAGATCCCAGTGTCATTTTAGTGGACGTTCGTACCCCTGAAGAGTGGCAGTTTGTGGGGCACACTGGTGTGGCACAAATTATGATTCCTTCCGTTACATTTAATTACAGCAAATTAGATACTAAAAAACCACGTTATCAACCTGTTCCAAACTCTAATTTTATCTCTGAACTGGAAGATAAAGCCGCTGATTTAGACGCTGATGAAGACAGCACTTACATCATTATGTGTCGTTCTGGTTCTTCACGTTCTCAACCTGCCGCTAAAATGCTGGATCAATACGGTTATGAAAATGTCTATATTATGGTGGATGGTTTTGAAGGTAAAAAGACCAAAAAAGGTGATAAGAAAGGCTTTAGACTTGAAAATGGTTGGAAAAACTCTGGAGAGTCTTGGACGTATGACATTACAGAAGCAAATGCTTACTTTGTAAAATAACCTTTATTAAATCCCCCCCCTCTTTAATTTAAAAGCCTGTAAAAAAACAGGCTTTTTTTATTTCACGTGAAACATATCGTATGTATTCACAACAGATTAATGTAATGCGTTTAATACTGCCAACAACATTGCACTCACTGAATCTTTGGCCAATGCAACCCCTACTGAACGCTTGTTATCTTGTTGTAAATACACATAGGCCATCGCCTGTGCATTTTTGCCTTCAACTGTTACCATCTCATTGTGTATCGCATGTTCGGCATAATCAATAACATCTACCGATTTACCCGTACGTTTTTGCCATGCATCACATAAAGCACTGAGCGTTCCATTACCCTTTCCTTGCCAAGTTTCACCATTTATTTCAAGTGATAAAATTTCTTCCCCCCCCTGTTTATCTAGCTGATAATGGTTTAAAGAGAACTCTGTTTGATCACAACGATAATGCTTAATAAAGGCGTTATAAAGTGCTTTATGACTTAATACACCACCATGAGATTCAGCTAATTTTTGTGCAACGGGGGCAAAATCTAACTGGATCCATTTAGGTAAATTCAGACCGTACTCTTGTGCCAAAACAAAACTAGAACCGGCTTTACCTGACTGACTATTTACTCGAATAATCGCTTCGTAATCTCGTCCAATATCTTTAGGATCAATCGGCAAATACGCCACATTCCAATAATCATTTGGTTGTTGTTTTAATAAACATTTACGAATAGCATCTTGATGACTGCCTGAATAAGCGGTATATACCACCTCTCCTACCCACGGATGACGAGGATGTGTTTCAATTTTAGTTACCTCCTCGACCACAGAAATCCATTGATGTGGTTTAGAAAAATCTAATTCTGGATCAATGCCTTCACTGAATAAGTTCATGGCCAAAGTCACAATGTCCATATTTCCAGTACGCTCACCATTGCCTAACAAAGTTCCTTCAATACGATCTGCCCCTGCTAATAACGCTAATTCGGCTGCGGCAACAGCACAACCACGATCATTATGGGTGTGAATTGAAATTAAAACCGATTCTCTATTTTTTAAGTGCGTAATAAAGTATTCCACTTGATCGGCAAATCGATTGGGTGAGGTACTTTCCACCGTAGACGGTAAATTTAAAATACATTTATTATCTGCTGTAGGTTGCCAAACATCCATCACTGCTTGACACACTTCTACCGCATAATCGGTTTCTGTTTGTGAAAAGCTTTCTGGAGAGTATTGAAAAATCCATTGTGATTCAGGATTACTTTCTGAAGCTTTAACGGCATACTCTTTTACCCATTGTGCCCCTTGAACCGCCATGGCTTTAATTTCATCTTGACTCTTTTCAAACACATAATCACGCTGCAATTTGGAGGTGGTGTTATACACATGCACCACCGCTTTTTTAACCCCTTTAAGGGCTTCATAGGTTCGTTCAATTAAGTGTTCTCTAGCCTGCACCAGTACTTGAATGGTCACATCATCAGGAATGAGGTTCTCTTCTATTAAACGACGTGTAAAATCAAATTCCAATTGGCTGGCAGAAGGGAACCCTATCTCAATAGTTTTAAACCCAATTTGAATCAACTCTTGCCAGAGTGCTAACTTTTGGTCTACGCTCATGGGAGTCGCTAAGGCTTGGTTGCCATCACGCAAATCCACACTTACCCAGATAGGGGCTTTTGTATGGTGTTGATTAGGCCACTGACGATTGGGTAAATCAGGGGTGGCCATTCGTTTATATTTAGAAGGATTCATAATTACTCTTCAAGTATTAGGGTTTCATCAATTTCAAGAACTATTTTAGGTTAAATACTGTGATTTTTTATTGCAAATAATTGCTATTAAGACTTAATATAAACAATATTATTTCAATAAATATTAAAATAACAAAATTAAATTCTAATAAGGTGCTTTATGAAGCTAGATAAGTTTGATAAATCGATTTTAAATGCTTTGCAAGACAATGGTCGATTAAGCAACCAAGAGTTAGCCGATCAAATAGGGCTCTCCCCTTCCGCTTGTTTACGACGGTTTAAAGCATTAGAATCTTCAGGAATCATTACAGGCTATCGAACCGTTTTAGATGCCAAAGCATTAGGATTGGATTTGATGGCGCTCATCCATATTTCAATGGATAAACATACCAAAGAACGGTTTAATCAATTTGAACAGGCTGTACAGGCTTTACCCAACGTTTTAGAGTGTTTATTGCTTACTGGCCAAAGTGCCGATTACCAACTTAAGATAGTCGTAAAAGATTTGGAAGCGTATCAAGATTTATTGCTAAACCATATTACCCAAATTAAAGGTGTTAGCGGTGTACACACCAGTTTTGTATTACGAAAAGTGGTGGATAAAACGGCTATTTATATTGGTTGACTATATTTATTTGATATTTTAGATCATTCAAAATCAAAATCATCTAAATCCACTTCAGGTGGATGACCGTTATAAAGTAAATTGACTCTATATTGCAAATAACTTTCTCTAGCAAAAATATATGGATCAGGCTGATTATGTAAATCATCAATAATTTTCATAACTTTAACGTAAGAAACAAATTGGCCACTTAAATAGAGCAGAACACGTTCTTCACTGTCTGCATTAATGATATTTGGATAAAGAGGATTAAGATAACCATCTATTGAAGAACCAGCCAAACCTCGTGTGGTATAAGGGCCTAAAAAAGGCAACACAACATAATTAGCTTCTTTCCAAACACCCCATGTATAAAGCGTTTGACCAAAATCTTCATTTATTTTTTCCAGTCCTGCTGGGGTCGCAATATCTAACAACCCAAATAATCCAAATGTACTATTTATGGCAAAACGCATAAAACTAGACAGTCCATCCTCTACATTTCCTTGTAAAAAACTATTTAAGCTGGAAAGCGGATCTCCAAGATTACTAAAAAAATTATTAAACCCTGTTTTAATCGGTTTTGGAAAAATAAATTCATAAGTATCTACCACTGGTTTTCCAATAGAATCATTAAATGACATATTAAAATCAAACATGGTGCGATTAAATGATTCGTAAGGGTCTTCACTTTTTATGGGTTCTACTATTTGATTTTGATCTATTTCTACATAATTAATTTCATTTGAAAAAGCAGATGTTATAGATGTAAAAAAAACAGTTATTAATATTAATAATATTATTTTAAATTTCATATAGTTATTATTTATTTGATGTATTTGAACAGGGTATTGTACAAGGAATATTTACACCTAAAGCTGCTTGTTTAAATAATTCTAATATTTTTACTCTAGGAAAGCTCTTACGCCATGCTAACGCAACGGTTCTATTTGGTTTAGGGTTAGGTAACTCTTTTATGTTTAAAAGGCTCTCATCACGTTCTGAGAGCGTGCTACAAGGAAAAATAGATACTCCTACACCTGATGCGACCATATACCGAATGGTTTCTAAGGAACTGCCTTCAAATGTTTTTTGTAATTGATTATTTTGTTGATTGGAATTGAGTAAGTGTGGAAAAGATGCAATGACTTGATCTCTAAAACAGTGCCCTGCTCCGAGTAATAAAACAGTTTCATTTTGAATTTGATCAATAGAACCTAAATAGGTCTCTTTTGTAATTTCTTTTTCTTTTGGAAGAATTAATTTAAAAGGTTCTTTATATAAATCAAAGGTTTCAATATTAGGTTCATCAAAAGGCAGAGATAAAATAGCGATATCTAATTCACCTGTTTTTAATTTTTCAGCTAAAACATGAGTGTAATTTTCTTCAATTATTAAAGATACATTGGGAGCTAATGCATGAAAATTAGGAATTAATCTTGGAAATAGGTAAGGTGCAATGGTGTAAATAGCCCCTATTTTTAATTCTGTTGAAAGATCACCTTGATACTCTTTTGCAAGTTCTTTAATGTTTTGACTTAATTTTAAAATCTCTTCTGAAAGTTTAATTATTTGTTGACCAATAGGGGTTATTAGAATGTCGTGTTTATGTCGTTCAAATAAATGGACTCCTAATTCTTCTTCTAGTTTTTTAATTGCAATACTTAAAGTAGGTTGGCTTACAAAACATTTTTCAGCTGCTTTTCTAAAATGTTTTTCTTGGTTTAAGGCAATAATGTATCTAAGTTCATTTAGTGTCATAGAGGTCGTTTTTGAGTTTTTTAAAGAGGATTTGGATAAAAAGTTATATTAAGTTAAGTATATATATTTTATATATAAACTTCTTTATTATTACTGTTAGTGATTGAATATCTGTATATAAGTACAAAATATTAATATTTTTCAATGTGTTAGCTTGTGGTAAAGGTGTGCACAGGTCTTTAGATAAAACATGTTGATAAAAGTGCGTTATTTGTGGATAAAATGTTAAATAAATTTAAAAGAGCTATTTATCCACAAAATAGCACAAGTTATCCCATGCTCTTAAATTCAAATATTAATGAGTAGGACTCTTCTTTTTGAATGCCTTAAAGGCTTTTTAAAAAGTTTAGATTTATTTAATTTCTTTTAAAAGCGATAATGTTTTTTTATGCATTATTTATGAGTTTGACTAAATGAATCCTAACCATTTATTACCCTTTATTCAATCAAGAAGAACCTGTTATCAGTTTTTAGAAAAAACAGAATTTCCAGTTCATTTAAAATCCATTCAAATGTGTTTGAATGCTGCTATTTATGCACCAAATCATAAGCTAACCCAGCCCTGGAGGTTTTGGTTGGCTGGTGAGGACACACAGCGTCAATTAGCACATATTTATGCTGATAATAGAGCCTTAAAAAATACACAAACCTTAACAAAAGAGTTATTGGGTAAATTAGAGATGGATTATGACCGTTTTTATCAAAAAGCATTTGATAAATTTATGGCCATTCCTTCCGTTATATTAGTTGGGCAGCATTTATCAATGAATAAAGTGGCTTATAAAGAAGATTATGCAGCGTGTAGCTGTGCTATTCAAAACTTTCAGTTAATGGCTTGGTCGTTAAATATAGGTGTACAGTGGAGTACTGGTCCTATTATTTCAGATCAACGAACTTATGATGCTCTTAATATTGAAAAAGAGAATATTGAACTAATTGGCGCGTTGTATTTAGGGCATATTGATGAAGATTGTTTACCTAATAAAGAGCTTAAACGAAAGCCTATTAATGAAGTAACTACTTTTTTGAATTAATATTTTGATTTTAAAGAAAGTTATAAATTAAGAATTTCTTCTTCTTGAAGCAGTGTTTTTTCATTTGAAAGTGTACGAATTTTTCGTTTAAACATCAATTTTTCTTGTACAGGAAGCGGTAAATCGGTAAATCGAATTAAATCACGCTCGATCATGATATCCAATAAATCTTCAATCACTCGCACCATATCTAAATCAAGACGATGCAAAATAAGATTAGTTAACTCTTCACAACTAGGTGATTGTTTTATAAATTCAATTAATTCAGAATCACCCACAGATATCTCTTCACGATTTATTCCAGAGGTTAATTCGACATTGGTTATATGTCCTTTTGGATTACGCTCAACGTAAATCATATTGATTCCTTATGGGATTAAAAATAGTTTAATCCCGTTGTAATGGCCAAGTTATTTAGAGTTTAAATGATTTAACGACCTGATCAAGTTCTTGGGTTTTAGCGACAATTTCATTAATTTGATTTGCGGTGTTTTGAATCATTTGTGAGTTTTGTTGGCTAATACTATCGGCTTGAGAGACAGAGTGGGTAATATTTTCAGCGCCACTGGCTTGTTCAATACTAGATTGATTAATCGAATGAACAGAGTCTTGCAGTATTTCTACTTTTTGTTTAATACTTTCTAGTGAACTGTTCACTTTATTGACTAATTCTGATCCTGTTTGTACTTTTTCATTGGAATCTTTAATTAAATTCGAAATGTCTTTTGCCGCATCGGCTGATTTACCTGCTAGATTTCGTACTTCTCCTGCAACAACGGCAAAACCTCGACCTTGCTCCCCTGCTCTAGCCGCTTCTACAGCCGCATTTAAGGCCAGTAGGTTAGTTTGGAAAGCAATGCTATCAATCAGGCTAATGATGTCAGCAATCTTCTCTGAAGAGCCTTTAATTTCATCCATCGCTTCAATCATTTGTGACATGACTAACATACCTTCATTTAATACATCCGCTTGCTCAGTGGTAATGAGCGTGGCTTTTTGGGTATTTTGAGTATTAGATTGAATTTGTTTGGTGGTGTCATCGACTATATTAATAGTGGCTAATAAGGTCTGAGATTGTTGGTTAGAACTTTCAGCCACTTTTTGAGCATCTGAACGAACTTGTTCAATATCGTGTTGAATATTAATGGATACGGTAGAAATTTTTGAAATTAAACGAGATAAGTTTTCAATAGAACCATTGATGGCTTGTTTTACTTGATCCAGCTCCCCACCATATTGTCCGGTTATTTTGCTGCTTAAATCCCCTTGTGCTAATTTTGAAGAGACGTTTGAGATCTCTTTCATACTGGCTTGCACATTATCGAGTGCTTTATGAATACTGATTCTTAATGGGGCTAAGTTTCCTTGGAATAACTCTTCATCTAAACGATCTGAAAAATTTCCTTGTGAAATTTGTTCCATTAATTGATTGGTTGTTTCAATAGCTAAAGTGAGTTTTTTATTATTTTCTTCGGACTCTTTTTGATGTTTGGATATCTTAACTTGTGCTTTATTAACTTCTTCAACTTGTTGATCAGCCAACTGTTTTTGTTTGTCTAATTCACTGAGTTTAACGGCTAAATTTTCATTCGCTATTTCAGATTCTTTAGAACTTTTACGAATTAACACCATCGTAATAGCAATTAAAATAAGTAGGGTAAGTACTAAACCAATTAAAATATTGGTTAATAGATCAGAAAATATTTTATTTTCATGATGAAAGCTTAAATAATCTTTTAAAGTGTTGGCAACAACTTGATCAATATGTCCATCACTGATTTCAGCTTGTAAAGCTTTTACTACAGGTTTGTATTTTAAAGCGATATCAATATGTGTTTTTAAATTAATTAAATCGCCTTGGTTAATGTGTGTATTGATCTGATAAATTTGGTTATAAGTATCTAAAATATTTTTTGCAGTAAAGTCTTTATTTCCATTTCTAAAATGCATTAATTGTATTTCTAATAAGGCAAGCAGTTGCTTCATTTGAAAAGTGGGAGCACTGTCTTGATACTCCTTAACTAAAACGGTTAAGTAGTTATTAGAGTTATTTAAAACAGAGTTTTTACGCATAAAGTGAATGCTTAATTCATCAATTTTTTTAGCTTCTTGCGCAATCTTTTTTACACCTTCTAGTAACTTGGTTTTAGCGTTTTCATCTAAAAAATCAGGCATGTAAAAAAGGGCATCTGAATCGCGTAATAACTTTAATACATTTTGTTGAACGTAATCGTAATGACCGATATATCCTTGTGTAGTTTTGTAAGTATTCTCACTGGCTAATAAGCGGTGTTTCACTAGGTTATTAAAGGTATTTTGATAAGATTCATGGTGTGCAATATTGATGGAAGGTTTAATGGCGATCACAGTTACCACAGCCACCATAATGAGTGCAATTAACGTTAATAACGTATTTTGAGAGGTATTTTTCATTATAGCGTCTCCTTAATGTTGGCTGTTAGTAGCGGAATTAATCGGTGGTGGTGAAACAGGTTTGACATTAATGGTACCGGTTAGAGAGGTTAAAAAATCGGCTATTTTAACTCGATCTTCTTTGGGGATTTGTCGACCTAATTGGTTTATTCCCATTGTGGTAATAGCTTGGTCTAGTGTTTGTGCTCCCGCTGTATGAAAATAAGGGGCTGTAAGTTCGATATTACGTAAAGAGGGAACTTTAAATACGTGTTTATCCTCTTCATTGTTGGTTAAATTAAAACGACCATTATTGACTAAGTTTTGATCTTTTTCTGAGAAGAAGGCGGCAATCGCACCAAATTTTTGCATCATATTACCGCCAAAATTAGCCCCTTGATGACAAGAGATACAGCCATAACTTTGAAACAATTCATACCCAGCTACTTGATTGGCTGTTAAGGCCGAATCATCGCCTCTTAAGTAGGCATCAATGGGTGCAGGAGTAATTAAACTGCGTTCAAATTCTGCAATGGCATCGGTAATGGTGTATTTAGTAATGCCTTGCTTTGGGTAAATATCTTTAAATAGCTCTTGGTATTGTTCAACGGCTTGAATTCTTGCAACGGCATTGGGCCATTTAGCCCCCATTTCACCAGGGTTATCAACGGGGCCTTCGGCTTGACGGCGTAAATTGGGTGCTCGGCCATCCCAAAATTGCTTAAAGTTTAAACCACTATTAAGGGTGGTAGGTGAATTAATTGGGCCTAATTGACCGTTAATACCGGTTGAAACTGGGGCGTTATCGTCGCCTCCGTCTGAATAGATGTGGCAACTGGCGCAAGAGAGTGTACCATCACCTGATAAACGGGTATCGTGATACAGCATATTACCTAAATCTATTTTTTTAGGGTTTAAGTTTAGGTCTTCAAGATTAGGCAAGGGTTGATGGTATTTAACCCTTGATTTTTCTGTTGAAAGTCCAACTAAAATAGGCTCTTCAATGGTTTTAGTAAAATTAAGGTAACTTTCACTCTCTTCTTGACAGCCTATTAAACTGGCAGAAATTAAACTGACACCGAGTATTTTTAAAGCAAGTCGTTTCATTGAAGACTCCTAAAATATTGTAAAAAAGAAAGGTTTTAAAATTAACCTTCAACTTCAGATAAAATGTTACCTAATAGTGCTGTTAAACGATCATTTTGAGAGTAATCAACAGGGCAATCTATAATGGTTACGTTGTTTGTATTTAGTGCTTTTTCAAGCGCAGGTAAGAGTTGTTGTGCGGATTCTATTCGTACCCCTTCTGCACCAAATGACTTTGCATACTGCACAAAATCAGGGTTTTTAAAATCAATGTAAGCAGAGCGACCAAAGCGGCGTTGTTGTTTCCATTCAATAAGGCCGTATTGACTATCATTCCAAATTAATACCACAATAGGCGCTTGGCAACGAATAGCGGTCTCTATCTCTTGTGAATTCATCATAAATCCCGCATCGCCGCTGATCGCGACAACCCCTTTTTCTGGGTAGGCTAATTTTGCCGCAACGGCTCCTGGTACAGCAATGCCCATGCCAGCAAACCCATTTGAAATAATACAGGTATTGGGTTCGTCACAGCGAAACATACGCGCCATCCACATTTTATGGGAACCCACATCACTGATGGCAATGTCAGAAGATTTCATGGCAGTTCTTAAGTCCCAAATAATTTTTTGGGGCAGCATTGGCCATGCATCGCTATCACGGCAGCGTTCCATCTCGTTTACCATTGCATTTCGGAGTAAAAAATCAATATTAGTTTCTGTTATGGGCCCAGAATTAAGTTTGGTTAAAGCTTTGCCTAATAAAGAGAAGTTTTCACCGGTATTACCAATGAGCTCAATTTTAGGAATGTAACGACTGTCTACTTCGGCTTTTTTTGTATCAATATGAATTAAGGTATGTTTTTTATTTGGGTTCCAAAGATGAGGATGGTATTCCACCATATCAAAACCAACACAAATAATAACATCGGCTTTTGCAAAGCCCCCATTTTCATAGTCGCCTTTTTGTAAACCTGCGGTTCCCATGGCCATATCGTGTGAAAAAGGGATAATTCCTTTGGCCATAAAGGTATTTACAAGCGGTATTTTGTGGGTGTCTACAAAGTTTTTGATGTGTTCACTTGCTCGTGCTCTGACAGCACCATTACCGACTAAAATTAAAGGATTTTTAGCATTTTTAACCAGCTGAGCAGCTTCTTTAATTAAGCCTTTATCTGCAAACGTTAACCGGTTAACACTCACCGGTAAGGGGGTTTCTAATGAATCAAGTTCCACCACATTTTCAGGCAGATCAATAAAGGTAGCACCTGGTTTTTCAGCTTCGGCCAGTTTAAAGGCTTTGCGAACAATTTCAGGAATGGTGTCGGGTTCCAGTACTTGTGCGGCGTACTTGGTGATGGGTTTAAACATACTGACCAAATCCACCACTTGGTGAGATTCTTTATGTAAACGAGAGGTGCCTGCTTGCCCTGCAATGGCCACTAAGGGGGCATTATCCATATTGGCATCGGCGACACCTGTAACTAAGTTGGTGGCACCAGGTCCTAAGGTAGAGAGGCATACACCTGGTTTACCTGTTAAACGGCCGTACACATCGGCCATATAGGCCGCACCTTGCTCATGCCGAGTGGTTATAAATTGAATATCAGAATCCAGTAAAGCATCCATGACATCCAAGTTTTCTTCACCAGGAATACCAAAAATAAATTCTACGTTTTCATTTTCCAGACATTTTATAAATAATTTTGCCGCTTTCATACGAACATACAGATCTCAATCCTTAATCAGTTTTCCATAATAATATATTAAATTAGATTGATGGTGTTTTTTTGCTGTTATCAAGCTTATATAGGGTAAAAAAAATTGATAGGGGAATAAAAAAGGAGGGGGGGGGAAATTTAAAAGGCTCGATGAAGAGCCTTTTAAAAACAGAGTTAAAGTGTATCGTAGTTTCTCAGGATTTAGCGATAATCTGAGAAGTTATGTTATTTTTTAATAAGTTTATCGACCACTTCCCAAAGTTCTTCTGGAGAACCTGACATCGGTACATCCGTTCTATATTTACCGTTTACAACAATAGAAGGAACGCCTTCAACACCGTATTCTTGTGTTAATTGACGTGCTTTTCGAACTAATTGATCCACTTTAAAACTATTAAAGGTGGCAATAAAGTTAGATTCTGTCACCCCAAATTGAGAGAAAAATTTAGCCAACTCTTCAGGGGTGTACATTTGTTTATTGTCATCATGAATGGCTTTAAAATAGGCTTTATGTGCTTTGTCTAAGATACCCAGTTCTTTTAAGGTATAAAAAGTTTTACCTAAAAATATAAATTTAGGGCGATTAAAAATAGCCGGCATCAGTTCAAATTCAACATGCTTTGGTTTGGTGGAGAGCCATTTTTCTAAACTGGGTTCTAGGTTGTAACAAGAGGGGCAAGTGTATAGAAAAACTTCGACTACTTTACTTTTAAAAGGTGCAATGGATTGTTCTTTAGGAATCTTTTTGTACTCAACACCCACCAATAATCCTGAGTCACTTGCCAGAGCGTTTGTACTGAATGCAGCGGCAATAAATAAGCCAGCAAAAGAAGAGAGTAATTTTCTACGTAACATGGTTGTAACCTCAATTATTTTATCTATTTAATGGATAGAGTCGTTAAAAAACAGCATAGAGTATATACTTATGCACATTATTGATAAAGTATTAATCTTCGCCAATCCTTACATAGAAAATACATCAAGATTTTATACTTTAATTCGTATTTTCTATGTATAGATTAGAGACCTTTGGAACAAATTAAAATTATGCAACATCCTTTATACCAACAAGCCACCTACCTTAAAAGTGTACCTACTTTGGCTTTATGCCCTGATGACTTAACCCATGAAGTGGCCTTTGCTGGGCGCTCTAATTCGGGTAAATCCAGTGCATTAAATGTAATTACTTCACAAAAAGGCTTGGCTCGAATCAGTAAAACCCCTGGTCGTACTCAGCTGATTAATTTTTTTCCTGTTGATGAAACTCGTGCATTGGTAGATCTTCCAGGGTATGGTTTTGCTAAAGTGAACGTTAAAATTAAACGTGCTTGGGAAGCTGGGTTGTCTGAGTACATTGAAAAAAGCAAAGGGTTAAAAGGATTGATCTTATTGATGGACTGCCGAATGCCCCCAACGGATATTGATTTACAAATGTTGGATTGGTCAGAGTCATTAGGTTTGCCAATTCATATTCTGCTAACTAAATCAGATAAGCTTAAAAAAGGGCCTGCTAAAGCGGCTCTATTAAAGCTACAAACGCTTTTAAAAGAGTCTTATCCGATGGCGAGCGCACAACTGTTCTCCTCTTTAAAGCGAGAAGGGTTAGCGCAGGTGTGGAATAAATTAGATGAATGGATGGAGTATGAACGCCCAGTTAAAGAGAAGTCATTCGTTCCTCAAAAAGAAGTAAAAGTATCAATAAAAAAGAAAAAAAAGAATGGTATTCGTCAGTTTTAAAAGGGGTTGTTTAAATGAAAACAATGGTTTTTATAGTGGCATTATTACCTGCTATAGCGAATGGTTTTTATTTAGCACCAGCCTCAGAGGAATTAAATAATTTACCTTCTAAAGCGTCTGTGTCTAATATTAATAGCTTTATGCTGGCCCCTCCTGTTTGGGAGTATGATTTTGAAAAAGGTTGGCAGGCAACTGATGGAAGGGGTTCTTTAAAAAATCAATCCAGTCAAGCAAAAAAATGGCGTTATTCACAAATGCAAGGGGATGATTCTGGTAGGGTCGTTGTGGATCCTGAAGACCCTAATAATCATGTTATGCAGTTTATTTGGTATAAATCTAAAGGCACTGAGTATGATTCAAATACTCAAAAAAAAGCACATCTTTATGGGTTTTTTGGACAAACAAATAAAGAAGAAGAAATTTGGTCATTTCGAGTTTACTTCCCTAAACAAGGAATGGAAAAAGACAATAAATCTGAAATTATTACTCAATGGCATGGTTTTCCAGATGCCTTTGAAAGTGCACGTAAGCCTCCACTCTCTCTAGATAATAGAAAAGATCAGCTTACCGTTACGTGGCTATACGATCAACGAAAGTTTACTCCTCCTTGGTCTAGAAATTGGGACAGTCATCACCTCTCTTTAGGTAAAACGCCTAAAGATCAATGGATACATTTTGTTTTTCATATAAAGTGGAATCCAGATGGTTCTGGTTTGTTAAGGGTTTGGCAAGATGGCGTTTTAAAAATTAACCAGCCTGAAATTGCTATTGGATTTAATGATCAAGTTGGGGCTTATCTTGGGTTTGGTATCTATAAATTTGAAAATAAATCACAACATAATCAGCGTCGTATTTTATTTGATGATTTTAAACACTGGTTAGTAAAACCCCAATAAAAATCTATTTTTTACAAACTTTGGTTTTCACGCAAACAATTCAAAAATTCAAAGCCAAACCGTTCTAATTTAACCTGACCAATGCCTGTTATTTTTAGTAACCCAGCATCATCTTGCGGACGTTGTTGTGCCATTTCCACCAAAGTGGCATCGCCAAAGACTTGATAAGCAGGAATGTCTTCGCTGTCGGCGATCTCTTTACGCAAAACGCGAAGCTCTTCAAACAGCTCTAGGTCTTTATCGAGCAGGCTGTCTTTTGAGGATTTTTTGCCCGATGAGCTTCGGCTGGCTTTGCCTTTAGTCTCTTTTTTAGGGAAGGCTAAATCGAGTTCAACTTTTCCTTTCAGTAAGTCACCTGAGCGTTCTGTTAGCTTCAGTACCGAGTAATTTTGAATGTCTTGAAACAAGTATCCCAAATGAATAAGCTGTCTTAAAATGCTGTTCCATTCATGTGCTGAGTACTCTTTGCCAATGCCGTAGGTACTGACTTCGGTGTGGTTTAAATCTCGAATACGTTCGTTGTCCATACCACGCAATACATCAATAATGTGTTTGGCACCAAACGATTGATTGAGTCGATAGACACACGACAACGCTTTTTGAGCGGCAACCTTGCCATCGAATAGAGTAGGGGGGTTAAGACACACATCGCAGTTGCCACAAGGTTTGTGGCTGGGTTCACCAAAGTAGTTGAGCAGCACATTACGGCGGCAGTTTTGCGCTTCGGCAAAGTTGACCATACTGGAAAGTTTAAAGCTTTCAATGCGGCGTTGCTCCTCATCAGGCACTTGCTCCACAAAAAACTTAGCCGTCACTACATCCTGCATACTGAACAGCAGCAGGGCTTCTGAGGGCAGGCCATCGCGTCCTGCTCGTCCTGTTTCTTGATAATAGCCCTCTATGCTTTTGGGCAAATCATAATGCACGACAAAGCGCACATTAGACTTATCAATCCCCATACCAAAAGCCACGGTGGCGACCACGATATCAATTTCATCTCGTAAAAATTGTTGATGGACGTTTTCACGTACTTGAGACGGCAAGCCCGCGTGATAGGCTTTGGCTTTAAAACCTTGCTCTTTGAGTTTTTCAGCCACTTCATCCACTTTTTTACGGCTGAGCGCGTAGATAATGCCACACTCATTGGCGTAGTCCTCTAAAAATTGCTCGAGCTGTTTAAAGGGCTGCTGTTTGACTTTAACGTGGTAGCGAATATTGGGTCGATCAAAACTGCTCACATGCACCTTGGGTTGATGCAAATGCAGTTTGTCTAAAATATCTTGTCGTGTGGCATGATCGGCCGTGGCCGTGAGTGCAATAAAAGGTACTTGCGGAAACAGGTCACGCAAGGCACCCATTTGACTGTATTCTGGCCTAAAATTATGCCCCCAAGATGAAATACAATGTGCCTCATCAATGGCAAACAAACCAATGGGTAAACTTTGCAGTTGGTTTAAAAAGTTGGGTTGCAGCAATCGTTCAGGGGAGACATACAATAAATCCAATTCCCCCATGTGCAGTTGTCGCATTACTTGGTGTTCGCTGTCTGGATCCAAGCTGGAATTATAGTATTCTGCACGAATACCATAGGCCTTTAATGCCGAGACTTGGTCTTGCATTAATGCAATGAGAGGCGAGACCACGATGGTGGTGCCAGAGCGAATGAGAGCGGGAATTTGATAACATAAAGATTTTCCCCCCCCTGTTGGCATTAAGACAAAACAGTCGTGTCCCTCAATGACATCCTCAATAATTTCAGCCTGTTGAGTACGAAACGATTCATACCCAAAAACAGATTGCAAAACATCTAACGCCAAGTTATTACAAGGGAATTGACCCATTTAAACAAACCTCAATTAAAGCTTTTGCAGAGACACTCTACAAGATTAGGCTATTTTATCAGTCTCTGTGTTGTATGTTTGTCTAAACCCGAATGCTTTGATAGAAAATATCAGACTTGATCCGATAATATCTCGTTGTCATTGAAGATTCTTTGGTCAATACAGAGGATGACGGATGGATAAAGAAAAGCGAATAAATAAACAGCCTATATGATGTTTTAGTGTTTACCTGAATTCGGATTATAAGTTGACAATACTTTTTTTTCAGCATAACATATCTGCT
>WFQP01000005.1 GCA_015487015.1 Thiomicrorhabdus sp. | reverse complement strand
CAAGCTGTAAGCTCTGTAGTAAGGAATCGAATGATTTTGCCATGGTCGCAATTTCATCTTTTCCAGTCATATTGGACAGGTGTATGAACTGTCCAGTATCGGTGACTTTTTCAATAGAGGTTCTTAATTTTAAAACTTGGCTTTTTAAATTTTGCATGACTCGAAACCCTAAAATAAAGCCGAGAAAGAGGACAAGTGCCAGTGCCGTTGCGTATGAATAAAGTTCAATTGTGGCGGATTTTGCAAGCTGTTGGCTAGTACTTAAAAGGTCACTAGACAGATCATTCTCTATTTTTTTGAGAAGTTCAATTTTTTGCGTAATGGTATTGAACCATACGGTTGGGTCTACCCCAAATTGACCTTCGTAAACTTTATCCAAGGCAATTTGACGCATGGCATTAACTTTTTCCATCACGGGAGAGGTTAATAATGAGTTTAAGCGCTTGATTTGTGCCTCACTGGCTAAGGTGTTAAACACGGAAAAATAAGTTTTTTGGGCGCTGAGGAGACCTGAAAAAGCAATGTCCATCCCCGGTGCAAACTTATTACTGGTAAAGGTAGCGGTTAATACGGCTCTTTCAAGGCCCGCACGTTCTTTGGCTTGTAAAAAATTAAGATAGGCCGTTTCACTGCGTACCAGTTGTCCATCGGTTATGAGGTGAATGGTATGTGCAATAAGCTCTAGTGACGCGTGGTTAAGTTGGGTATAAAAAGTCACGGCCTCTTTTGACGATATGCTCTGATTGAGAACTTGTTGGCGAATGGAGGGTAATTGTTTTAATCTTTGATTGACGCTTTTTAATTGATTTGTTAAGGAGGCATCCGTATGCTCAATTAAGTTGAGTTGTTCTATTTTGGTTAAAAATGCCGTTAAATTGCGGTCCACTGCGGTATGTTGTTTAGGCAGTTCTTGTGTGAAAATTTGGCCAGATGAGGTGATAAAGCCTGCGGTCATGCCTCGTTCTGATTGAAGTTCATGGACATAATTTCCAATTAAAACCCCAACTTCGGCCAGGCTATGAATTTTATGGTATTCATTCTCGGCTTGATAACGATCTAAAATAGCCAAAAAAGAAAAATAAAACAGAGCTAATATAGGAAAGAACATTAATAGAACGAGTTTATTGCGAATGCTGACATCTTTTAACTGGGGCATAAAAACTCCAAACAAGATTAGAAATGATGAATCGAAGAATGCTGACAATGTTTTGTCTATTTCATCTTCACTATAGCACAGGTTTTTATTAATTAATGTAGGAAATACATCGTATTGAGCTAGGTTTTTTAATGCTTGTTTTGAGAAATGTTTGATTGTCTTTTATGACTTTATTTGAACGACTATCTTTGTCCGTTGGGTGGTCTTTTAATGCTATAATCTGTGTCATTTTAGCGTGCCTCTTTTCTGTTTTTAGAGCGGGGGTGTTTGTACCAAAAATTAAGCAGGTTTTTACAAAAATGAGTCAGCACAACAAAACGGATGCCGTTGAGCGCCCGGTTAATTTTATTCGTAATATTATTAATGACGATTTAGCAAATCATAAGTATGAACGAGTGCAGACACGTTTCCCGCCCGAGCCAAATGGCTATTTACATATAGGTCATGCCAAGTCCATCTGTTTAAATTTTGGATTGGCAGAGGATTATCAAGGTTTTTGTAATTTACGTTTTGATGACACCAATCCCTCTAAAGAGGATCTGGAGTATGTAGAGGCGATTAAAAAAGATGTGGCTTGGTTAGGCTTTGAATGGCATGGTGAACCGAAATACTCTTCAAACTATTTTGATCAGTTTTATGGGTATGCGGTGGAGTTAATTGAAAAAGGCTTGGCGTATGTCTGTTTTTTAAACGCCGAAGAGACCCGAGCCTATCGAGGCACATTAACCGAAGCGGGTAAAGACAGCCCTTATCGAAATACCTCACCTGAAGAAAATTTGGCGTTATTTACCAAAATGAGACAGGGTGAATTTAAAGAGGGGGAGTGTGTTTTAAGAGCCAAAATAGACATGACCTCCTCTTTTATGTGTTTGCGCGATCCAGCGTTGTATCGTATCCGTTTTGAACACCATCACCAAACAGGTGATGCATGGTGCATTTATCCCATGTACGATTTTGCACACTGTCTTTCTGATGCAATAGAAGGAGTGACGCACTCACTTTGTACCTTGGAGTTTCAAGACAACCGTCGTTTATACGATTGGGTACTGGAGAATTTAAATGATTTTAATCGCCCTGATCGCCCACACCAGTATGAGTTTTCACGTTTAAATCTTGAATATACGGTGATGTCTAAACGTAAATTGCATCAGTTGGTGGATGATCATTTGGTGTCGGGTTGGGATGATCCGCGTATGCCTACTATTTCTGGATTGCGCCGTCGTGGTTACACGCCTGCCTCATTGCGTGATTTTGCAGAACGCATTGGTATCTCCAAAGTGGATAGTATGACGGGCATGGATATTTTGGAAGCGGCGGTTCGTGACGATTTGAATAAGGTTGCGCCTCGCTCGATGGCGGTATTAAATCCTGTTAAGTTAGTAATTGAAAATTTTGACGGGGAGCCAGTTAGTATTCAAGCCCCCGTTCATCCTCAAAATGAAGCGATGGGAAAACGTGAAATTTTCTTTGGTCGTGAGTTGTATATTGATCGAGCCGACTTTTTAGAAGAAGCCCCAAATGGTAAATACCAGCGTTTGGCGTTAAATAAAGAGGTGCGTTTGCGTAATGCCTTTATTGTAAAAGGGGAGAGAGTCGAGAAGGATGCAGAGGGCAATGTTACGACCATTTATTGTACTTATGATCCTGAAACACTGGGTAAAAAACCCGCCGATGGCCGTAAGGTAAAAGGGGTGATCCATTTTGTGGAGGCCTCTAAGGCGCTGCCAGCGGTTTTTAGAATTTACGATCGTCTGTTTACGGTGGAGAACCCTGTTAAAGAAGCCAACTTTGAGTCGGTGATTAATACAGAATCATTAGTGGTAAAGCAAGGATTTATTGAGCCTGGTTTGAAAAACTCTGAGCCCGAAAAGGCTTACCAGTTTGAACGAGAAGGTTACTTTTGTCGTGATAATCAATCGGGAGAGATTCAGGTTTATAATCGTACGGTGGCACTTAGAGATACATGGAGCAAAAAATGATTAAAGTTAAAGCACAAAAAATATGTGGTGTTGAACTCAGTGGCAATGAAGCAATTATCACTTTATTAGTGGTTGAAGAGGGGGCGATGTTTCACTTACCTGAGTGCCGTGTGACTCGAATTGCCTGTAAAGATCCTGACAGTGCCAGTGAGTTACGTTATTTTCAAAAAACGTTTGAACAGTTGGTGCAAGATTATCAAATTGACAATGTTGTGGTGCGTGAGCGTATGAAAAAAGGTAAGTTTTCAGGCGGCGCGAATGGGTTTAAGTTAGAGGCTGCATTGCAGTTATCAGATAAGTTAAATACCATTTTAATCTCTCCAACGGATATTAAAGCCAATCTTAAGCGTTACCCTTTACCCATTACGTTTGCCGAAACGGGATTGAAAAAGTTTCAAGAGCCAGCCTTTATGACTGCATTTGCCTATTATGCGGGTAAGCATGAGTGGTAGTCTGTTTTGACAGATGATTTTTTTAGGGCACGATTAAACGTGCCTTTTTTGTTTTAAAGTTGAGAAAATAACGATGCCTACACAAACCAATAATTCACCTTCTATTCGCTCTTTTAGCCATTTAGAGCTGCCGCGTTCTCAACTGGATAACTTAACTCAGTTAGGCTATGAAGAGATGACCCCTATTCAAGAGGCGGCGTTGCCACTTGGACTAGGGGGGGAAGATTTAATTGCACAAGCTAAAACGGGCAGTGGTAAAACCGCCGCGTTTGGTATTCCATTGTTGAATAAGTTAGAGGTTAAATCGCTGGTTATTCAAGGCTTGGTAATGTGCCCAACGCGAGAGTTGAGTAACCAAGTGGCAGATGAACTGCGCCGTTTGGCTCGTTTTCAACAAAACATTAAAATAGTGACTTTATGTGGAGGGATTCCCATGCGCCCTCAGGTGGCTTCATTGGAACATGGTGCCCATGTGGTGGTTGGAACCCCTGGCCGTATTCGTGATCATATTGAAAAAGGTCAACTGGATTTAAGCCAAGTTAACACCGTGGTACTGGATGAAGGCGATCGTATGTTGGAGATGGGCTTTAAAGGGGAGATGATCCATATTTTAGGCTTTACTCCTGAACAGCGCCAAACACTCTTGTTTTCGGCTACTTTTCCTGAAGACATTAAATACATTAGCCGACGTTTTCAAAAGAACCCAATGGAAATTTCAGTGGAGTCTCATCACGATATGGAGACTATTGATCAACAGTTTTACATTTGTCATCATCAAGAGAAACTGGAAGGGCTGGTGAAATTATTGGCCTTTAATGGCTTTGAACACGCGCTTATTTTTTGCAATACCAAAAAACTGGTGCAAGAGGTTTCTGATTATTTAGAGGATCGTGGTTTCAGTGCATTGGCATTACATGGCGATATGGAGCAACGAGAGCGTGAGCAAGTGTTGATTCAATTTAAACATCACAGTACCAACTTATTGGTGGCCACCGATGTGGCGGCACGCGGGTTGGACATTGAAGCTTTACCGGCGGTTATTAACTACGAACTGCCCTATGAGCAAGACACCTATGTGCATCGTATTGGTCGTACTGGCCGTGCAGGGTTAGAAGGGGTGGCTATTACACTGTTTACCGAAAAAGAGAGTTATAAACTAAGTCGCTTGGGTGAGTTACAAGGTCATGCCTTGTCGTATGAATCCATTGACCTAATTCCTAATAAGCGTGGAGCACGGGTCAAGCCGAAGTATGTAACGTTGTATATCTCAGGAGGGCGCAAAGATAAAGTCCGTCGTGGCGATGTGTTGGGTGCGATTACACAGGCCGCAGGCGTTGAAGGTAAATATATTGGTAAGATTGATGTGGTGGATCATTCGACGTATGTAGCGGTGGAACCCGATTATGCGCATCAGGTGGTGAGTAAGCTTAATCAGGGTAAAATCAAAGGCCGTAAATTTAAAGTTGGGCGCTTGGTTTAAGGATTGAATACATGACGTTTTTCTCCCGCTTTCAAACGAAAATCATTATTTGCGTATTGGTTTTTTTAGTGGGTATTTTAATTACAGAATTACGGCATGTACACCTCCATAAACAAGAGGTAAAAGCATTAAATAATCATTTTAATGAGTACTCATTACAGGCCTATTTAGCGTTAAATCAAGGGTTACAGCAGGAAATTAATCGTTTAAAAAGTTTAGTCACGGTCTTTGATGTGGAGGAACATGTCTCACGGGAGGAGTTTAATCAGTACGCACAAGTAATTATAAGTACAGGCATTGCTGTTCAGTCTTTACAGTGGATTCCTGTGGTAAAAGAGGTTGATAGAGTACAATTTGAGAAGAGTATTCAGGCCGAAGGCTTTGAAAATTTTACCATTCAGTCCCTTCAGAATGGGCAGTTTTTTCCTGTTAAAAAATCTGAACAATATGCGGTGGTGAACTACATTTACCCTTTTGAAGTAAATCAAATCGCATTGGGGTTAGATGTCTATTCATCGCAAAATCAACGTGTGGGGTTATTGCAAGCAGCGAGCACTGGTAATATGGTCGCATCCCCTCCTATTCAGTTGGTGCAAGCACCGTCTTTAAGTCCTTCTGTTATCTTATCGCATCCTATTTATAATGTAGAAGGTACTCTTCAGGGGTATGTCACCTTAATTTTAAATGTCGATTTTTTTTGGAAAAATATACGTCACTCAACGGGAATAGACAGTAGTTTACGCTATCAAATTTACGATAAAAATATAAAAAGTCACCCTTACCTTACTCCGCTTGATACTCAACTAGATAGGGGGGGGGAAACTTTTCGTTTACATGAGTTTTTAATTCCAATTGGAGGGCGCCTCTGGCAATTTCAGGTAATGGGCGACCTGACTCAATTGTCTGGATATAAAAATCATAACCAAGAGGGACATTTTCTTTATTTTAGTTTTGGTTGGGCTTTAAGTGCTCTTTTGGCTGTATTTGTTTTTATTTGGTTAAAGCTTCGTCAGGAAAAACAAATAGCATTACGTAAACTAAAAGCGCAAGAACAGCGATATAGAGCTCTTTTTGAACAGAGTTCAAATGCCTTTTACTTATTGAATAATGAGGGAAAAATTTTAGATGTAAATTCAGAAACGACTAATTTAATGGGGTATTCTAAAGCACAATTTTTGGCGATGAATTTTTCAGAGATTGATGCAAATTACTCTTTGGAAAGGCTTTACCAAAGATGTGATTTTGAAACACAGGCCAGTAAATGTTTTTTTGAAAGTCGTCATCAATGCGAGGATGGTCGTTTACTGCCTGTTGAGTTGAGTGTGAGTCAATGCACCATTGATTCTGAGCGTTTTATCAGTATTTTTGTACGAGATTTAAGTGTTCGCTTAAGTTATCAAGAGTTAGAAAAAGCCGTTGTTCAATCAACCAAAGCCTTAGAAGAGCAAAAAAGAGCGTTTCAAACGGTTTTTGAAAAGTCAGCGGATGGTATTTTTATTACAGAAGGGCGACATGTTTTAAATTGTAATGAAGCGACGGTTAAGATGTTTGGTTATCGCTCTAAAGAGGAAATTTTAAGTTTACCTAACCGTGTCTTTGCCCCTAAATATCAACCTGATGGTGAGTTGTCTTATCGTAAAGGGTATCGAATGTTAGCGATTTGTAAAGAGAAGGGGTCACATCGTTATGAGTGGGTAAACCAGCGTGTCAATGGGGAGACTTTTTGGACAGAAGTGGTACTCACCTCCATTGAGTATTATGGAAAGCCCGTGATTCATATTGCATTTAGAGACATTACGCAACGTAAAAAATGGGAAGCTGAAGCGGTGGCGGCCAAAGAGTCGGCCATTCAGGCGAATTTAGCCAAATCGGAGTTTTTAGCCAACATATCTCATGAAATTCGAACCCCATTGCATGGTATTTTGGGCTATGCTCAGTTAGGAAGCAGTCGTATTGAGAGCTTAAATCAAGAAAAACTAAAACGGTATTTTAGTATCATTCAGAGCAGTGGAGAACGCTTGTTGGCACTGTTAAATGATGTACTGGATGCGGCAAAGCTAGAGTCGGGCTTTATGCAATTTAACTTTCAAACACAAGATATCAGTAAATTGATTCAAGTGTGTATTGAAGAGCAAGAGTCGTTATTAAGTGCAAGGCATAATGAAATTATTTTTTCAGGGTTTGCTTTAAATGCCTATTTTGATAGTATTCGATTAGGGCAAGTTTTAAGCAATTTGATTAGTAATGCGATTCGCTTTTCGAAGGAAGGCGGCAAAATTTTCATTGTGGCGAAACCTATAAGTAAAGATGAAATTCAAGTGACCATTATGGATGAAGGAACGGGATTTGATGGGAGTGAAATGCAGCAGATTTTCGAGCATTTTATTCAAGGCAAGACAAGCAGTGATGTATCAGAGGGTTCAGGGTTAGGGTTAACAATTAGCCGAGATATTATTCAAGCACATCATGGTAAAATTTGGGTTGAAAATAGGGTAGAAAAAGAAAAAATAGTGGGTGCAAGTGTGCAGTTTACGCTGCCTATTAATAAAAAGTCGTGGTTAAATAATGAACATAAATAATCCCCCTCCCACCTCTAAACCTTATATTTTAGCGGTAGATGATGAGCAGGTTAATCGCTATTTGCTTGAAGACTTAATAGAAACACATTATGAATTAAATTTAGTGGACAGTGGTAAGGCTTGTTTAGAGGCATTAGATGAGCGTTTACCAGAATTAATTTTGCTCGATATATCCATGCCCAATATGGATGGTTTTGAGGTCTGTCGTTTAGTAAAATCGAATCCTAAAACATTGCATATTCCCATTATTTTTTTAACGGCACGAATCACCGTAGAGGACGAGCGAAGGGGGTTGCAGTTAGGGGCGGTCGATTATATTACTAAGCCTTTCTCAGAGATTATTTTATTGGCTCGAATTCATACGCATTTAGAGCTAAACCGAATGCATCACTTACTGCAACAAAGTTATACTGCGATTAAAAAAGATCAAGCCTACATTGAATATATTATGGATACGATGCGAAAGGATAAGCGCTTTGTAGCAGATAATATAGAGGCTTTAATTGCACCGCTTGAAACCAGTAATGGTGATATTGTTCTCTCTGCATGCACACCCAATGAGCACCGTCATTTTTTAATTGGAGATTTTACCGGCCATGGCCTATCGGCCGCTATTGCAGGGCCTTTGGTGAGTTCGTTGTTTTATTCGCAGTCTGAAAAAGGTGTTGAACTGAAAGAAATTATTAAGACGTTAAATACAGAGCTATTCTATAAGCTTCCCCCAGAAGTTTTTATGGCGGCTATTTGGATTGACTGGAACACCGAGACCAATCAAATTATACTTTGGAACTGTGGAATGCCCTCTTTGTTTCACTTTAGGGGGGGGGAAGTTTTTTTTCAATATGAATCACAGTATTTGCCTTTAGGTATAACCGAATTCTTTATGGAGGAGGCTACAGCGCATTCATTTATTGGATTACCAAATGATGTTTTATTTGCGTATTCCGATGGTGTGCAAGAAATTCGTTCTGATTTAGGAGAGGTATTTGGTGCCTCACGAATGGAGACTTTATTACACCAAGTCGTTAATGCCCCCATGAAGCTTTCTTTTGTGATGGAGACACTTAAATCTTATGCAAATGGTAAGGAAATTCAAGATGATATTACGCTTGTGCAATTAACACTGCCTTTATGATGACTGTGTTCAGAGGCTCCTCTTTAAGCTGTTTTCAACCTTTCTAACCAATTGGCAGGTTTTAAGTAGGCTGTCAGGGGTTAAGCTTAAAGAGTCGACCCCTAATTCTACAAAAAATTGCGCCATTTCAGGATAGTCTGATGGTGCTTGACCACAGACACCACTGTGTAATCCATTGCGTTTTGCACCTTCAATCGCCCATTGGATCATCTTTTTTACCCCTTCATCTCGTTCATCATAGCTATTGGCAACCAGCTCTGAATCTCGATCCACGCCTAAAATAAGTTGGGTTAAATCGTTGGTGCCAATGGAGATGCCATCAAAGTAGGGAGCGAAGGCATCCATTTGTAAAATATTATTAGGAATTTCACACATCATATACAGCTTTAACCCTTTCTCTCCACGATGTAGACCGTATTTAGCCAAGGTGTGAATGACTTGTTTCGCTTCTTCAACTCGACGAACAAAGGGCACCATAATAATTAAGTTTGTTAAACCCATAGTTTCACGAACTCGTTTAATGGCTAAACACTCTAACTCAAAAGCAGGTTCAAATTGTTTGGAACTGTAGCGAGACGCTCCCCTAAAACCAATCATCGGGTTCTCTTCTTTGGGCTCAAATGATTTGCCACCCAGTAAGCTGGCGTATTCATTAGATTTAAAGTCAGAGAGTCGAATGATGACGGGCTTTGGGTAAAAGGCTGCTGTGAGAGTTCCAATACCTTCAGATAATTTTTGTATAAAAAAATCACGCCCTGATGGACTGTTTTGAATTAATTGAGCAATTTCCTGTTGCTCTGCCAAGTTGGTTACTTTTTCAGGGTGAAGCAAGGCAAGTGGGTGCGCCTTAATCGATTCATTGATAATGAACTCCATTCGGGCTAATCCGACACCGTTATTAGGTAAAAAGCTACTTTGAAAAGCTAAATCAGGGTTAGCAAGACTGAGCATCATCTCTGTTTTTGGCATTTCAATCCGACTTAAGTCGGTTTCAATGACTTTAAATGGCATTTTACCAAGATAGACCGTTCCAACTTCTCCTTGTGCACAAGAGGCCGTGACAAAAGGGTTCTCTTGAAGCCTGAGAGTGGCGTCACCACAACCGACAATGGCAGGAATACCGAGTTCACGAGCAATAATGGCGGCATGACATGTGCGCCCACCTCGGTTGGTAACAATGGCTGAGGCGAGTTTCATTATCGGCTCCCAGTCGGGAGTGGTAATGTCTGAGACCAGTATTTCCCCCTCTTTAAATTGATGAATATCATTCACGCTTTCAATCACATGTGCTTGGCCTTGGGCAATTTTTTGCCCCACTGAGCGTCCTTGTACCAGCACTTTTGCGGCAGGAGAGGGCTCTATGTGATACGTTTTAAAAATAGTATTGCTGGCTTGAGAGGTGACGGTCTCGGGACGTGCTTGCACAATATAGAGTTTACCCTGCTCGCCATCTTTTGCCCACTCAATGTCCATGGGCTTAGTGTAGCCAGCCTGTTTTGAGTAGTGTTTCTCGATTCGAATGGCGTAATCAGCAAGGGTAAGCACCTCTTTATCGGTTAAACAAAATACCTCCTGTTCTTTGATTGGGGTCGGGATATTAATAACAGGACTTTTTGTGGTGTCTTTGGCGTACACCATTTTGATTTTTTTCTCTCCTAAGTGACGTTTTAAAATACAACGATACCCTTGTTCAAAGGTGGGTTTGTGCACATAAAATTCATCAGGCTCTACCGCACCTTGTACTACATTCTCTCCTAGACCATAAGCACCCGTAATAAAGGCAGCGTCTTTAAAGCCTGTTTCGGTATCAATTGAAAACATTACTCCAGAGGCGGCTTGATCCGAGCGCACCATTTTTTGTACCCCAATGGAAAGGCTCACAGAAAAATGGTCAAACCCGTGGTCAATACGGTAGTGAATGGCTCGGTCGGTAAATAAGCTGGCAAAACACCGCTTACAAGCATTTAAAAGAGCCGTTTCCCCATTGACATTTAAATAGGTATCTTGCTGGCCTGCAAAGCTCGCGGTAGGGAGATCTTCAGCGGTAGCAGAGCTACGAATGGCTAAGCTAATATCATCCACAAATTCCGCTTTGAGTTGTTGGTAGGCTTGTAATATTTCTTGTTCAAGTTGTGGGGAGAACGGTGCATTAAAAATTAAGGTTCTTGCCTGATTACCACGATTGGCAAGGTCGACCATATCATCCTCATTGAGTTCATCAAGAATGCGATGCAAAGGTTCCCAAAGATGGTTGTCGGTTAAGTGTGCTCGAT
>WFQP01000004.1 GCA_015487015.1 Thiomicrorhabdus sp. | reverse complement strand
TATTGAAACAGGGGAGCCATTTGGTAAGGCGGGTGCGTACGCCATTCAGGGGTTGGGAGCTAAATTTATCTCACACATTGAGGGCAGTTATTCAGGGGTAATGGGTTTACCTTTGTATGAGCTAAATCAGTTATTGAGAGAAGCGGGTTATGTGAAACCCGCTTGATACATATTGATATGCTGTGTTGATTCTTTTGTAAAGAAACAGGGGGGGGAGAAATTATTTTTGTGCCATTAAAAATTCAAGCAGTGCTTTTTGTGCGTGCAATCTATTTTCCGCTTCATCCCATACCACGCTGTCTTTGGCATCAATGACGTCTGCGGTCACTTCTTCACCGCGGTGTGCGGGGAGACAGTGCATAAATAGAGCGTCGTTATTGGCTTGTTGCATGACTTGTTGGTTTACTTGGTAATTAGCAAAGGCTTTTTCACGCAACTTTTGCTCCTCTTCTTGCCCCATGCTGGCCCAAACATCGGTCACAATGAGGTCTGAGCTTTCTGCCGCCTCTAAAGTATTGCGAACAATTTCAACACGGTCCTGATGTTGATTCACCAAATCCATATTAGGATCATAGCCTTCAGGGCAAGCAATGCGTAATTTAAAGTCGTATTGTGCTGCGGCATTAATATAGGAGTGGCACATGTTATTGCCATCGCCGACCCATGTAACGGTTTTTCCTTGAATGCTGCCTCGATGTTCTTGGTAGGTTTGCATGTCGGCTAGCAGTTGGCAAGGGTGAAAATCATCGGTAAGTGCGTTGATAATGGGAACGGATGAGTGTTGTGCAAAGGTTGTGACGATGTCATGACCAAAGGTACGAATCATGATGCCATCGACCATGCTGGAAATAACGCGTGCGCTGTCTTCAATGGGTTCTCCACGTCCTAATTGAGTATCTCGTGAAGAGAGAAAAAGAGCATGACCTCCTAACTGGGTCATGCCTGTTTCAAATGAGATACGAGTGCGTGTTGAAGACTTTTCAAAAATCATGGCCAGTGTTTGGTTTTTGAGTGGCTCAAAAATTTTACCGGCTTTTTGCATGGCTTTGAGTTCAATACCACGATGCATAATGCTTTTTAGCTCTGCTGGCGTGAGGTCTTGTAGTGTTAAAAAGTGTCTAACTGTCATAATTATAGTCTTCTATTTTTCGTCTTCTATCATTTTACCCTTTTCTCTTTTTAGGTGTTTTTTCTTAAAAAGAGGGGGGGGGTAATTTATGGATTTAGAAAGTTTTGAATTAATTGAGTAAGTTTTGTAACCAGTTCTTCGGTTTGTTCAGGACTCATCACAAAGGTGGGGAGCAATCGAACGGTATCACCACGGGTGACATTAATTAAAAGCCCTTGTTCCAGTGCTTGTCCAACTAGCTCGGTACAGGGACGATCCAGTTGAATGCCGATCATATAACCGATACCACGGATATCGACTACGTGTTTTTGTTGGCTTAAGGCGTGTTTGAATTGATTGAGCAGCAACTCACCTTTGGCGGCAACCGCGGAAATGCAGTGATTGCTTTCGAGTACATTAATAACGGCTAAGCCTGCCGCACAGGCAAGAGGGTTTCCACCAAAAGTGGTACCGTGATTGCCGGGTACAAGTACCTCTGATGCGGTGCCTTTGGTTAAGCAAGCCCCAATGGGCATTCCGTTGCCAAGTGCTTTGGCTAAGGTTAATACATCGGGCACAATGCCTTCATGTTGATAGGCAAACCATTCGCCAGTACGCCCCATTCCTGTTTGAATTTCATCGAGCATTAAGAACCAATTTTGCTGGTCGCAAATATCTCTCAGTATTTTTAAATAGCCTTTTTTAGGGATATGAATACCCCCTTCGCCCTGTATGGGTTCGACTAAAATGGCCACAATATTTGGGTTGTCTGAAAGGGCTTGAATAGCGTCAATATCATCAAATGGCACACGAATGAACCCTTCAACCAGTGGGGAAAACCCTTCATGTACTTTTGGGTTACCGGTTGCAGAGAGGGTAGCCAAGGTGCGACCATGAAAGCTGTTGTCCATGACGACGACAATAGGGTGGTTGATGTTTTGTTGGTGACCGTATTTTTTAGCAATCTTTAAAGCGGTTTCATTTGCCTCGGCACCCGAGTTACAGAAGAAGACGCGCTCCATTTGTGACAGTTCACATAACTTATCCGCAAGTTGGCTTTGGTTTTCAATTTGATACAAATTAGAGGTATGCATAAGCTTTTTGCTTTGAAGACAAATGGCATCCGAAATGGCTGGATGAGAGTGTCCTAAGCTGCAAACGGCAATGCCACTTAAGGCATCTAAATAGGTTTTGCCATTAGTATCTTGCAAGGTTGCTCCACGGCCTTTTTCGAAGGTAACCGGCAGTCGAGCGTAGGTGTTCATAAGTTGCGTAGACATGTTTTATCCTATTTTAAAATAGCACCGAGTAAAAACAAAAAAGCAACCAATAAGCGGTTGAGCGCAAAAACGATTTTTTAAAAAAAGCTTTAAAAATAGTCGTTTTAATATGCTTGTGCTTAGGGGTTGCTTTTTAGTGGCGCATAAAAAATCCAAAGAAGTGATTTTAGCGGAATGGTTTAATATTTCAAGTAATTTCCCTTATTCTCTATGGTTATTTTTTGTGGTTTAGTGCGTAAGCTCTATGTTTTTAGGTAAAAAGTCACGATTTAGGATAGAATACCGCCCTTATTATTTTTTATTTAGAATCGAATTTTTTGGAGTGTTTTCAATGCAAACAATGGCGGATAGAGACGGCCTAATCTGGTTAGATGGTGAAATGGTTCCTTGGCGTGACGCAAAAGTGCACGTTTTGACACACACCTTACACTATGGAATGGGTGTTTTTGAAGGTGTTCGTGCCTATGAAGCTGAGCAGGGAACCTCCATTTTTCGTTTAGATATGCATACAGATCGTCTGTTTAACTCTGCTAAAATTATGAACATGTCCATTCCGTTCGATAAAGAAACCATTAATGAGGCGCAAAGAGCATCGGTTGAGCTTAATAACCTTAAATCGGCTTATCTACGTCCAATGGCTTTTTATGGTTCTGAAGGCATGGGGTTACGTGCGGATAACTTGAAAGTACACGTAATGGTTGCGGCTTGGGAGTGGGGCGCTTACATGGGAGAGGAGAATTTAACCCGTGGTATTAAGGTAGCTACCTCTTCTTATACTCGCCATCATGTGAATGTTACGATGACAAAGGCTAAGTCGAACGGTTCTTATATGAATTCAATGTTGGCACTGCAAGAGGCGATTAGTCATGGTTGTGACGAAGCGTTGTTATTGGATACAGAAGGATTTGTTGCGGAAGGTTCTGGCGAGAATTTCTTTATGGTGCGTGATGGTGTTTTGTATACGCCAGAATTAACCTCCGCTTTGGATGGTATTACACGTAAAACCATTATGCAGTTAGCCAGAGAGCTAGGTATTGAAGTTGTAGAGAAACGTATTACACGCGATGAAGTGTATATCGCAGATGAGGCCTTTTTTACAGGTACTGCGGCAGAAGTCACGCCTATTCGAGAGCTGGATAACCGTCCGATTGGTGTTGGGTCTCGAGGGCCAATTACAGAAAAACTACAAACATTGTATTTTGATATTGTTCATGGGCGTTCGCCTGAGTATTTGAGCTGGTTAACCAAGGTATCTTAAGGAGTTTAAATATGAGTGAGAATTCAACAAATTCAAAAACGCATTACGATATAACCTATAAAGATTTGCCGTTGCATTGTCCAACACGAGATATGAGTCTTTGGAATTCACACCCTAGGGTGTTTTTACCAATAGAGTTAACCGGTAAGGCAAAGTGTCCGTATTGTGGTGCGGAATACACGTTAACGGACTGGGATCCTAATCATTCCGCGCACTAGCGGATTAATCATTATAAGTTTTTAGACCTGCAATAAAGTAGTGTCCCCGATATCTTTTCGGGGAGCACTGTTAAATAAGTTCTATTTCAACATCTGTTTTTGGAATAGAGCAGCAAGTTAATATCTCTCCTTTGCGAGAGTCATAAGCTGGGCTTTGAATCTCTTCAACTTCACCTGAAATTAAGCGTACAGTACAGGCACCACAGTTTCCACCACGGCAGCTGTAAGGAATATCAAATCCATTTTCATCTAATGCATCCAGTATTGAAAACTGACCGGTAAACTCGCATTCACCTTGTCCAACCAGTGTAATTTTTGCCATTTATTAAATCCTCTTTTTTTAAAAAAATAATACAAAGCATTTTAACAACTAAATTTTAGTTCGAATGCAGTAAAATGGCATAAATTTTTTTTATGACCACAGATTGGTTCGATGAGGGTAGGGTAAAAATGACTTGGAATGATTTTCAAATAAAATTTCAAAAAGTTCGAGATAACAAGGCCTTTGAGTTATTTGTTATTGGGGTGATTATTTTTTCATCGTTAATGATCGGTATTCAAACTTATGAATTAGATCCATGGGTGGATGGGGGTATTCGCTTTTTAGATTATGCTGTGACGCTATTTTTTGTGCTGGAAATTTCAATTAGAATGGCTGCCGAAGATCGTTTGCGGGACTTTTTTAAAAAAGGTTGGAATGTTTTTGACTTTATTATTGTGGCGATCAGTCTGATTCCATTAGATGACTCTGAGTATGCCATGATTGCTCGTATGTTACGTCTGTTTAGGGTCATGCGTTTGATTTCATTTATTCCTGAATTACGCGTATTGGTGAGTGCATTAATTTCAGCGTTGCCTCGAATGGGCTATGTTGCGTTGCTTATGTTTATCATTTTTTATCTGTATGCCGTGATTGGTAACTTATTGTATGCCAATTTAAACCCTGTTTTATGGGGTGACTTAGGCGTTTCATTGTTAACACTTTTTCGCGTAGCCACATTTGAAGATTGGACAGACGTTATGTATGAAGCGATGACGCTTTATAGTTTGAGTTGGATCTATTTTATTACCTTTATATTTTTTTCAGCTTTCGTCTTTTTGAATATGATGATAGGGATAGTGGTTGAAGTTCTGGATGAAGAGCATAAGAAAATGGATGCAGAGAACAATGCGGACAAAATAGCTGAAGAGAAAGAGGAAAAAGAGGCATACACCAAGCGCATGGAAAGCGAAATGGCCGCGCTGCATCAGAAATTGGATTTATTGTTGACGCAGCAAAAAATAAGTCAAGAGCGCTAAGCGGCTTAATCGGTTAATGAGCTACCAAACTAAGAGCTTAAAGCCCTCTTCTTGAAGTTCCATTAATGCGGCCGCGCCCACTTCTGCGTACTCAGCAAACGGCCGCATATCAGAATCTGCCCAGTGAAGGGAGTTCATTGTATTGCCACACGCAATCCAGCGAACATTATAGTCCTTTGCAAAGCTGGCAATGCGTTCATAGGTAGAGGGTTCTACGGTACGTTTTGGTTTTTTGGCTAGTGTGTGCAGGCCTGGTCCAATCACCACCACGGCAATTTCAACATTATCGTCGTATTTTCGAATCATGGCTTGAATAGAATTTAAAATGCTGAGCTGATAATCCGCATCCGCTTTATTAAAAATGTAGACGGCTTTGTGCTCTGCAGGATCACCAGGAAACCGGTCACTTGCTTCATTTTGTAATTCAGGCATTTTGGTTAGAGAAAATGGAGTAGGGTTGGCCATAGTGCCTTGGCTAAAAATGGCGGTGAGTAAAATAAAGAATAGGGCTGGTTTATACATATAAGGCTTCCTATTAATAAGTGAAGTAGTGGAAGACATATATTATATGATTAGGTGTACTTAAAGAAGGGAGATAAAGATGCCGTTACAAGCTTTGATTGAAGAAGAGATTAAAAAGGGGTTTTCAGTATGTCATTTGGTTCTGGAGAATGAGAGTCAAATGCACTCTAGAGGAGAGCCAGAGTCTCACTTTAAGTTGGTATTGGTTTCAAATGATTTTGAAGGAGTGGCAAAAGTAAAGCGTCATCAAGCTGTATATAAGGTATTGTCCGAATTGATGCCACAGTTTCATGCACTTGCATTGCACTTGTATACCGAAAAGGAGTGGGGCGCTTTGCTTGAATTACCGACCTCCCCTCACTGTGGTGGAGGGCATTAACACCCGTTTTGTGCATAACTCTGTGCATAACAGATGTACAAAGCGGCCATGCACTAAAAAGAGCAATAAAAGTCAAAAAAAGTAGGAATAGGGGTTGCGTTGTAAGCTGTATTGGTTAGAATACGCCCCGTTCCGAAGCAAAGGGCTTTCAAGTAAAGAAGGCCAGCAAGAAGCTTT
>WFQP01000003.1 GCA_015487015.1 Thiomicrorhabdus sp. | reverse complement strand
ATTAATGAATATCCAAATTGTATAGGAAAAAAATATGGCTTTAAAAGTTGTTATTTTGGCGGCAGGTAAAGGGACTCGTATGTGCTCTAAGTTGCCTAAAGTATTGCAACCGTTAGCACAAAAACCGCTTTTACAACACGTGATTGATACCGCACAAGCATTGAATTGCGATGAAATTATTACTGTGATTGGGCATGGTGCTGATCTGGTTCAATCTCGAGTAACAGGTCAAAATATTCGATTTACTTTACAAGAAAAACAGTTAGGTACAGGGCATGCTGTGATGCAGGCCGATACACATTATTTAGATGATGATACGGTATTGATCTTGTATGGTGATGTACCTTTAACAAGCTCTGAAACATTAAATACACTCTTGACGTTAGTGGATGACCAAAACCCTTTGGCACTGCTTACCGTCACACTTTCTAATTCAACAGGTTACGGTCGTATTGTACGAAACTCAGAAAATGCGGTGCAATCTATCGTTGAGCAAAAGGATGCGAGTCGTGAAGAGTTAACCATTAAAGAGGTGAATACAGGTATTATGGCTGTTAAGGGGGGTCACCTTAAGCAGTGGTTAGCCGCATTGGATAACCAAAATGTACAGTCAGAGTATTATTTAACGGATATTATTGCGATGGCTGTCTCGGATGGCTTTTCAATTCAAACGGCTCAGCCGACACTTGAGGCAGAAGTGCTTGGTGTGAATGATAAATTGCAATTACAGAGTCTAGAGCGTGCGTATCAGTTACAGAGTGCTGAATCTTTGATGCGACAAGGAGCAACAGTGGTAGATGCAGCTCGTTTGGATATTCGTGGTGATGTAGTCGTTGGAGCAGATGTAACACTGGATGTTAATGTGGTGCTGGAAGGGCAGGTCTCGTTAGGTGAAAATGTTTTTATCGGTGCCCATAGTGTTTTAAAAAATGTACAAATTGCAGCAAATACATATATTCATCCTTTTAGTCATTTAGAGGGTTGTATTGTAGGACAATTTTGTTCTATTGGCCCTTATGCCCGCTTACGTCCAGGTACAGAGTTAGCCGATGAAGCTAAAATTGGGAACTTTGTTGAGATCAAGAAATCTAAAATAGGTACCGGCTCTAAAATCAGTCACTTAAGTTATATTGGAGACACCAATATGGGCCGTGAAGTGAATATTGGAGCAGGAACGATTACATGTAATTATGATGGCGTTAATAAGCATCAGACGATTATTGGTGATCATGCATTTGTGGGTTCAGATACTCAGCTAGTGGCACCGGTAGAAATTGAATCCGGTGCGACCATTGGTGCGGGTTCAACAATTACCAAGTGTGCGCCTGCCGATGAATTAACTTTAAGCCGCTCTAAACAAATTACTCTTAAAGGGTGGCAAAAACCCACAAAATTGTCATAAGTGTAACGGGAATGGGTATGATGCTTATCACTTTTAATCCAAGCCTTTGTGACGCCTTGAAACAAAGCATGTTGAGCCGTCAATGGATTATTACTCATCAGGACGCCGGGCAAACGCACCTAGTGGGATGGGGATATGAAATTTTATGGAAGAAGTCAGCAGGGTTAGTGACCTTGCGTTATTTTGATAAGCAAGGAGTCGCTACGGCCTTTTTAGAAGTAAACCAAGAAGCTTTGTCAGAAATTCAAACGCTTGTAGATGAATTGAATGCATGTAATGGATAAACTGAGCGGCTACATTGCCTTAACGCGTATTGATAAGCCTATTGGTATCTATTTAGTTTTATGGCCAGCTTTATGGGCGCTATGGCTGGCCTCTAATGGAACACCTGATCTTCATATATTAGTGGTCTTTATTTTTGGGGCTATTCTCATGCGCTCTGCGGGATGTGTGATTAATGACTATGCAGACCGTCACTTTGATGGTAAAGTCGAGCGAACTTGTCAACGTCCTTTAGCAACAGGATTGCTGAGTTCAAAAGAAGCTTTAATTTTCTTTATGGTACTGTGTTTAATCGCATTTTCATTAGTACTGACTCTCAATACGTTAACGATTTTACTCTCATTGGGCGCTGTATTTCTCGCAGTGCTTTATCCCTTTATGAAACGACATACCTATTGGCCTCAGGCTTTTTTAGGAGCAGCGTTTGCTTGGGCAATTCCAATGGCTTTTTCTTCAGTACTCAATGAGGTTCCTTGGGAGGTTTGGCCTATTTTTATCACCACGCTAGTTTGGTCGTTGATTTATGATACGGCCTATGCCGTGGGTGATATGAAAGATGATTTAAAAATAGGGGTGAAATCAACAGCCATTCTCTTTTCCAAATATTTATGGCAATGGATCGCCTTTTTTCAATTTATTATGCTCGGATTATTATTTTGGATTGGGCAACTATTTGATCTAGGTATAGGATACTACCTGAGCTTACTGGTTGTGCTGTGTTGGTTTGCACTCGACTTAAAGCGTTTAGCAACGAAGAATGCTCAGCAGGCTTTTCAAGTTTTTTTACAAAACCATTGGATTGGATTAATTATTTTACTGGGCATTATATTTAATTAATGGGAGCCAATAGAATCTTCTTAAAAAGACTCCTTTTTATTTACTGTGAATTTATTGCAAGCGATTATTGGATGGTACGCCATAAATTCCATTGAGTTCGAGTGCCCAGTCAGATTCCTCTAAAGGCTCTTTAATTGTTGTTAACAATAAGTTTAATAATACGGGGGTAAAAGGCAGCTCAATACCTCGACCAGAGTTGGGGGCTAACATAAATATAGCTTGTTCTGTTTTAAGTGCAGTAAAGCTGATTTTTGCCAATAGTAAAGGTGACTCTCCTAATGGATAGCTTTGATTTTCACTGGTAGCCTCTTTTTTTAAGGTCGCTTTTGATTGGTGTATTTTAGGCCCTTGTTTCTTAGGTGGCTTTGTATCAAAAAGTGTATTACCGGTTACAGGATGTTGGCCGTGTAGTACGGGTAATAATATTTTAAAAAAACGACGAGTAAGCCAAGCTAAGTAAGTTTGTTGGTTTTGTCCTTCAACCGTTAATAAAATACGGTCTTCAATAGGGTTGTAAGAAGCTTGTAGTTGCTTTATAGGATATGTCATAGTTTAATAGATCGAGTGCCGTATATTTTAGTGGAGTCTTATTTTCAATAAAGTTTAAAGAGCAGGAGAGGTCGCGAGGTGTTCTTGAATAAACCCCTACATCACTGGTGCATCATTATAAACCTAACCTTCATTTTATGGCCGGTAATTGCAACGGCCGATACACCTCAAGACTCTTTAGACTATACTTTTCAAAAAACCGATAATACCACCCTTATTTCGACATTAAACCTGTTAGAAGAAGCCCAAAAATATATGGGAAAATATGTGAATGATACGGGTGAAATGATTGACCTGTTTTTTGGTCGAGACAGTGGTAATTTAACATTTAAAGGGAGTCAAGTTGATATTCTATTACCGATCACGCTTTATGACTCTGGTAATCTAACTTCTTCAGCAAGTTTTCGGGCTCAAATTGACCTTCCTAGAACCAATTATCGTTGGAAATTATTTATCGCTTCGTTTGAGCAGTCATTAGATGAGTCGCCACAAACTTTATCGGGTATTGGTGAGTCCAATACGGGTAATGTTGAAGACAATAATCAAAACTCTTTGGGTGCCATGTATCAAGTTTTTGAAGCAGGTAATGCTAAAGCCAATTTTGATCTTGGATTAAATGCCTCGAGTCTGATTGAGTACAGTCCTTTTATCCGTCTTAAATTACGCTATCGCAATATGATCACTTCAGAATTAACAAGCCGTTTGACACAAAGTACTTTTTGGAGCACAACTCGTGGGGGTGCGATCGATATTAAGCAAACGTTTGATTATGTCTACCGTAAAGATATTTTAATGCGCAGCCAAACATCGGCTGTTTGGTGGAATACGGATGAGTACACTCAGATTAATCAAAAAGGCATTATTTTTAATAAACTGAATGCACACCGAGTACATGCTTATTATCTACGTGGTCAATGGAATAATGTCATGGATACGATGGCATTTAGAGAGATCTCAGTCGGTCTTAATTGGCGAGAAAAATTATATAAAGAGTGGCTTTTTGCTGAACTAGAGCCTAAGTTAACTTGGTCTTCTGAGGATAACTTTAATCAGCCTGTCGCGAGTCTGATGTTGATGTTTGAAATGCGTTTTTATTCTAGGAATTAAAGGAGTCATTCAGTTTGCTCTAAAGAAGCCCCTAAGTAACCCCCTCTTAATTTAGTGAGTTTTAGAAGTACATTCAAATTTAATTTCAGCAAAAGGCCCCTTACTTCCTGTAAAAGGCGGTTTTGTTTCATGTACAGCAATAATATGCATTTTTTTATCTAAGGAGCGACAAAATTTTCGTGCTTCACGTGTTACTTCTCGTTGCAGTACTTCTGGACCAGGGTAAGATGCCTCATTTTTTGTGATTTCATAACTATTTTCACCTGTTTGAACAATTTTAATTTCTTGTATTGTGCTACAGGCGCCTAATATAAAGGTTGAGATCAATAAAAAAAGTGCAATTTTCATACAGTGGCCTTTCTAAAGTGGAAGTTATAGTGCGTTAAAGTCAGCTTGACCTTGGTGTGCATTCATTTTAATAGGTTGACATATTTTTTGAGAAATTAAGATATTTAAATTATCAATAGAATCTTGAAAGCCAAGTTTGGCAGCAGTAGTAAAAAAATTACAGGCCTTTTCAATGTCTTTTTTAAAGCCATGCCCTTCCAATAACATCATACCAATATTATGCATGCCTTGTGGCGCTCCTTTTTTAGCCGCTGTTTGGTATAGTTCAGCCGCTTTGGAGTAGTTTTGTTCTACATAAATTCCTTGTTCGTACATTAAGCCTAAACTTAATTTAGCATCAATAATGCCTTGTTCAGAAGCTTTTTTAAACCATTTAAATGCCTGTTCAGCAGATGGATCAACGCCTTGTCCATTAATAAATAGATGCGCTAAATTATTTTGTGCTTCAGCCACTCCGTTTTGAGCGGCTAATAAGAGCCATTTTGCCGCCTCTTTGTCATCTTTTGCAACTAACTCTCCTTGTAGGTAAATGGTTCCCATGTAGCTTTGTGCATTAGGGTTGCCAGCCTTAGCAGATTGAGTTAACCATGCTAATGCTTCTTTAGGTTGTACATCTGTACCAATACCAAATAAGGCCATATGACCGACTAAAAACTGTGCTTGGTCGTTATTCTCTGAGGCGGCCTTTGATAGCGATTGGTAGGCTTTGCTGTAGTCTTCATTGTTATATTGTTCTACGCCTAACTCAAAGGGGCTTACGTTTGATGGCTCGGCCCATGCTGTTACAGACATGTTTAGAAGGAGTAGCGCTGTTAACCATACATTTAGTTTTGTCATAAATAGCCTGTAAATTTTATTTAAAAAATAGAGAGCTGATTTTACAGAACGGATGTTAATTTACAAGGGGAGTTGTTCATAGATTATTTAACCCTAATCCGTATTTCTATTTGGGGATTAGAGTTTAAATAAAGGCCTGCATAACTTAAAATTTAGCTTGGTTTGTGACAATAACATCGTTGCGTTTCAGTTTGGCTTGATAGAGCGCTTCATCCGCTTTAATGTAGAGTTCATTATTATTTAGTCGATTATGACAGCAACTGGTATGTGCACCGATGGATATGGTCATGTAGTCTCCTATTGTACTGTCGCAATGAGTAATATTGAGTTTTTCTACCTTGATTTTGATATGGTCTAAAAAGTGAAGAGTTTGTTCACGGTCAAAACCAGAAAAAATAAATCCAAACTCCTCTCCTCCTAAACGAAAAACATAGTCATTTGGGCGTTTTAAGCATTGAGAGAATACTTGAGCAATTTGAATCAATGCCTGATAGCCCGCAGGGTGTCCATAGTTGTCGTTGTATTTTTTAAAATAATCAATGTCAATGATCGCCAACGTGACAGTATTTTTATTTCGAGCAGCTAGGCGCAACTCTTTTTCAAGTGCTTGATCAAAATAACGTCGATTATAGAGCTTGGTTAGGGGGTCGGTAATGGAGAGTTCTTCAATCGCTTTACGGTCTGAAATATCCTGAATAATATTGGAATAACTGCATACATTGTAATTTTCATCTAGTTCAGGATGAATCGTAGAGTAAATCCATTTTAAATGGTGGTGAGAGGTACGAATACACAACTCGCCTTTCCAGCTTGTACCTGTTGATGCGGTGATTAAAATATCTTCTGGTTGTATATCAGAGGCTTTAGAATCAATAAAAAAATGAGATTTTTTTCCAATGATCTCTTTTTTTGAACTCCCTAAAAAACGGCATAATTTATTGCTAATATCCAGTACCACACCATTTTTATCAAATTTAGCCATTAAGATATTTTGATCAATCAAATACATGCGGCTTTTAATCTCTTGTTGCGCTTTTCGTAAACGTTTTAGAGAATAAAATGCGATAAAAATAGAGGAAAGAACGGTAACAATAAAGAGTGAAGTAATAACGCTGAGAGCATTATTTTTAGATTTAACGGCATTATTAAAAAACGTTTTCGCTTTATTATCGGCAAAATCAATGAGCTTTTGGGTCTCTTGATTTAAGAACGCAACGTGTTCTGCCCCTTTGTTTTTAGTAATGTGAGCAGCGTCTTTGTTTTTTCCTTGAGTTTTTAAAAAAATCACTTCATCACGAATCGTTTTCCAGTCTAAAAAGGCGTTATATACGATTTGAATGTCTTTTTGATCGCCTAAGTAGCGGTTAAAGATAATATTAAAGTTCTCTTGTACTTTCTTTTCATATTGCTCAACGTATTTTTTGGCGGTACGTAGTTGTATTTCATTTTCGGCGAGCACCACATCTTTCATATAGCGATGCATTGAAATTAGATTGATATTGACATTTCGAGAGGCATTACTGACCGCATAGGGGTGTTGATAGAGGTTTTCAGCATCTTTCGCAATACTGTTTAAATAAAATAGAGAGGATCCGCCTAGGGCAATTTGTAAGATAATAATGATGCCAAATACGGTTCCAATATTTCGTAGATTATTCATTTAAATAAACTTTTTTTAATAAACGGGGTAAAAACACTTCTGTTAATAATAACGGAGCTTGTTGTTGTGTAAAGACCGAGCGACGTGCGTAACCAATCGCTTTATTATCTTGATTGGAAGAGAGCGGCAAATAAGGCCAGTTGGTTAAGGGTTGGCGAGCAAAAGTAAAAGGAGTGCGTTGAATGCTGCTGTCTTGAAACAGCACTTCGCCTAATGGCTTGTTACCAAGTTGTTGTAAGTGAAACCAAGGATTGGATTCTAAGAAGTGGGGGATCACGGTTCTGGCATAAATCCAATTTTCTGCCCCCCCTTTTAATAACACGCAACGTATCCATGCAGGTTCACTGGGCTGTAACCCTAATGATTGGGATTCACTGGCTAAAGGACACTCTAGTTTTTCAGATAAAATTACGACTTCTAATTCAGGGCAGTGTTGACGTAGTTGCGCGGTAAGAGACCCCTTGGCTGTTAACCAGTGTTGAGTGTTTTTAACGGTGGTAACACGCTGAATCAGCTTGGCGGGTTTCCAAAAAATCGGGCGAGTATGCATCGCCTGGTGTTCGGGTTTTTTCTTTAAAAGCTGTTTGATTTTAGAAACTCTGTTCTCTGCTAACATCACGTCCCTTTTCAGTCATATGCACTTTTAGTATATCTTCTTAAGCATGTTGATAGTCTATTTTTTGACCCATCCAGCGCTCTTTTAGGGCTTCAATCTGTTCGGGGTATTGTTTGAGCATGGTACTTGCCCACTCATTGGCAATTGGAACCCATTGGGCATCACGCTTTAAATCAGCAATTTTAAATTCAAGACCACCTGTTTGTTTGGTACCTAATACCTCTCCGGGCCCTCGAATTTTTAAATCTTCTTCTGCAATTCTAAACCCATCGGTGGTTTCGCGCATAATATTTAATCGTGCCTTACCTGTTTGGGAAAGAGGGGCTTGATACAATAAAACACAGTGGCTTTGTTTAGAGCCTCGACCAACGCGCCCTCGCAGTTGGTGCAATTGAGCAAGGCCTAAACGTTCGGCATTTTCAATAATCATTAAACTGGCATTGGGGACATTTACCCCCACTTCAATAACCGTTGTAGCCACCAATAGATCCAGTTTATGTTGTTTAAAAGCGTTCATAACAAGCGCTTTTTGTTCTCCTTTTAAGCGCCCATGAATTAACCCCACTCGTAAATCAGGCCAGTGCTCTGAAAAAAGGGAGGCGGTGACCTCTGCGGCTTGAGCGTGCAGTAACTCAGACTCTTCTATGAGGGGGCAGACCCAGTACGCCTGCATGCCTTGTTGGCATTTGGCGTATAAGTGCTCCATCACCTCAAAGCGTTTTTCATTGCTCAAGACTGCGGTTTCAATGGGTTTTCGGCCTGGGGGCAGTTCATCAATAACAGACAAGTCTAAATCACCGTAAGCGGTCATGGCAAGGGTACGAGGAATAGGAGTAGCGGTCATAATTAATTGATGTGTATGAATACTTTTATCACGATTTTTTTCATGAAGCGATAGTCGTTGATGCACGCCAAATCGGTGCTGTTCATCAATGATTACAAAGCCTAGATTATGGAAGGTAACGGCTTCTTGAAACAGTGCATGAGTGCCAACAATGACTTTAGCTGTTCCCGTTTCAATTTTTGCCATCATCTCTCGTTTTTCGGCGACTTTCATTCGTCCATTTAGCCAAGCGACGTTTATCTCTAAAGGCTCTAGCCACTCATTAAATGCTTCGAGGTGTTGTTCAGCTAAAATTTCGGTGGGTGCCATAATGGCAACTTGATACCCTGCATCTGCTGCTTGAATTGCTGCTAGAGCGGCAATGATTGTTTTACCTGAGCCAACATCGCCTTGCACTAAACGTTGCATGGGGTGTGGTTGTTTTAAGTCGTGTTGAATCTCTTGAAGAACCCGCTGTTGAGCGGTGGTAAGCTCAAAAGGTAAGCTGGAGAGCAGTGCATTGCATTGTTGGCTTGATGGGAAAGCTGGTGCATGACGTTGTTGTTCTTGTGCTCGCATCTGCTGCATGGCGGCTTGTTGGTTAATAAGCTCTTCAATAATGAGCCGCTGTTGAGCGGGGTGCTGAAACTGTTTAATTTGCATTAAATCATCGGAAGCCAGTGGTTGGTGTAATGTGAATAAGGCTTGATTGAGCAAGGGGAGTTGTAGTTGATTGAGTAGCGTTTGTGGCAATAACTCCTCTAATGGAGACTGCTTGAGTAAGGTTAAGGCCTGTTTAACGAGTTTTAATACAGACGTTTGTCCTAAGCCTTCGGTGGTTGGGTAGATTGGGGTTAGAGTGGTGTCCAATGGAATGAGTTTGTCTGAGTGAATAAACTCATAAGAGGGGTGCACCATCTCGAGCCCACTAGGGCCAGATCGTAATTCACCAAAGACACGAACAGTTTTTCCGTGCGAAAATTGTTGGGCTTGTCGTGGGTAAAAGTGAAAGAATCGCAGCGTTAAAAAGGTATTGGAGTCGGTTTGCAGGGTAACTAATAAACTACGTCGACGACCTTGGCTGAATGTTTGAGAAAAAATAGTGCCTTCAATTAAAATTTCCCCCCCCACCTGTGCCGTACTTAAATGGGCGAGTCGTGTTTTGTCTTGATAGCGTAAGGGTAAATGGAAAAGTAAATCTTGAACGACAAAAAGCCCCAGTTTTTGGAGCTTTTCAAGTTGTTTTGAGCCAACGCCTTTTAAGATGGTTAAAGGTTGTTGTGCTAACATCCTTTTTAGTTACGCTCTTAGTAAGACGATAGCGCCATCACGCCGTCCATTTCAACATCGGTACCTTTAGGCAGCTCTTTTACCCCGATGGCTGCACGAGCAGGGTAGGGTTGTTCAAAGTATTGCGCCATAATTTCGTTAACTGTTGCAAAGTGGCTTAAGTCGGTTAGGAATATATTGAGTTTTGCAATATCTTGCAAAGAACCACCTGCGGCTTCACATACGGCCGTAAGGTTTTTAAATACTTGGTGAATGCGGTCAGCAATATCACCCTCTTTGAGTTCCATGGTCTCTGGAATCAGAGCAATTTGTCCGGATAAATAAACCGTGTTTCCAATACGAACGGCTTGTGAGTAAGTTCCAATGGCTTGTGGAGCATTTTCAGTGGAGATAACTTCGCGCATGGTGTATTCCTTTTGAGGTTAGATTCTGTGAATTTTTTCCACAATGGAAAGTTGTTTTAAACGGCGCATGACTTGCGCCAAGTGAATGCGGTCTCGAACATTGATTGCAAAGTACATAAAGCTGTAGGTGTCGTCTTTGTCTTCGGAGCGTACGCGTTCAATATCGGTATTGGTTTTAGCAATTTCATTCGCGATGGTGGCCAGTGCCCCACGTTGATTGGTAGTTTCAAGCTGCAACTCAGCTAAGTAGGTGCCTTCGGGTGATTTGGCCCAGTTTACATCGAGGCATTTTTCGGATAGGTTTTTAATACTTTTGACGTTGTGGCAGTGACAGCGATGAATCACAAGACCTTTTTCGGCACTGATAAACCCAACAATGTCATCGCCTGGAATAGGGTGGCAACAGTTGGCAAAGTGTAGCAACATGCCTTCGGTACCTGAAATAGGTAGGGGTGTATCCTCTTCTGATCGAGGATTGTTATCAGGGATTTGGTCGTCTGATCCCAACACGGTATCGTGAATTTGCTTGGCTACTAAAGGAGACATTCGATTGCCTGTGCCAAGGTCTTCAAGAAGTTGTTCCCAGCTAGATAAATTAAGCGCTGAGATGAGTGTTTTTTGTATGTCGTCGGTTAAACCAGAGTAGGACATATTGTGTTTTCGTAAAGATTGGCTAAGTAATTTCTTTCCAAGCTTAATCGCCTCATCGGTTTTTTGGTTTTTCATGAAGTGACGAATTTGAGAGCGTGCTTTGGCAGTATTAACAAAGTTTAACCAAGCAGGGTTGGGCTGAGAGTGACTTCCCTTAATAATTTGAATGGTTTTACCAGTTTCGAGTTGGGTTCTAAGCGGCACCAGTTTCTTATCAATACGACAAGCAATGGTGGAGTGACCAATATTGGTGTGCACGGCATAGGCGAAATCGACAGGCGTAGCGCCTCTTGGCAGAGTAATTATGTCACCTTGTGGGGTAAACACATAAATCACATCGGGAAAGAGATCTATTTTTACATTCTCTAAAAAGTCGAGTGAGTTACCAGCACTTTGTTGAATTTCAAGTAAATTTTTGACCCACTCTTGTGCACGAACATCTACGTGTGATGGTGTATGCTCTTCCGAATGTTCGTCTTGTTTGTACTGCCAGTGTGCGGCAATTCCATGTTCGGAGACTTCGTGCATGGTTTTATCACGAATTTGTACCTCTAGGTGCACCCCAAATGGGCCAAACAAAGCGGTATGCAGTGATTGGTAGCCATTGGATTTTGGAATAGCGATGTAGTCTTTAAATCGCCCAGGTAGTGGCTTATAGAGTGAATGAATAGAGCCTAGGGTGCGGTAGCAGTCGTCTGCACTATTGGTGATAATTCGAAAGGCAAAAATATCCAGAATATCAACAAAGTTTTGCCGCTTATTACGCATTTTTTTATACAAACTGTATAGATGCTTTTCACGACCAATCACTTGCCCAGTGATGTTTTCTTGATTAAGACGGTTTTGAATGGTATCGGTAATTTGGGCAATGACTTCATTACGGTTACCGCGTGCTTTGCGTACGGCATTTTCAAGTACGGCGTAGCGCATGGGATGCATGGCTTTAAAGCCAAGATCTTCCAGCTCAATACGAATGGCATTAATGCCCAGTCGTCCCGCAATGGGTGCAAAAATATCAAGGGTTTCTTTGGCAATGCGGCGTTGTTTATCTGGGCGCATGACGCCAAGTGTTCGCATATTGTGCAGGCGATCGGCAAGCTTAATGAGAATGACACGAATATCGCGCGCCATCGCTAGAATCATTTTTCGAAAGTTTTCAGCCTGAGCTTCTTGCGGGCTTTCAAATTCGAGTTTACCCAGTTTGGTGACACCGTCAACAATTTCGGCAACGCTTTCGCCAAATTTTTCGATAATGTCTTCTTTGGTATAAGGGGTATCTTCAACGACGTCATGTAAAATCGCAGCAATCAGACTCTCTTGATCGAGCTGAATTTCGGCCAAAATTTCGGCTACTGCAACGGGGTGCCAAATGTAGTCGCCACCGGATTTTCGGGTTTGCCCTTGATGGGCATGTTTGCCAAACTCAAATGCCGTTTTAATACGGTTTACTTGTTCTTTCGAAAGGTATTTTGAGGCTTTTTCGATGAGTCCATCGAGTGAGTTTGGGGTGGGCATAGGGAAAAAGAGGTCTCTGGTTTAGTTAAAGAAAGGTGGGGTATTTGGGTCGGATAAGACGACGTCTTTATCGATGCTTCCAGCCGCTAATTCACGTAGAGCTACGACGGTCGGCTTGTCGTTATCCCACTCAACCGTTGGTTCTGCACCATTGGCAATTTGACGTGCGCGTTTGGCACTTAAAATAACCAGTTCAAAACGGTTTTCTACTTGGTCTAAACAATCTTCTACAGTAACTCGAGCCATAATAAATCCTAACCTTTAAAAATTTAAACGTAAGGAGCTATTCTACACGAATTTTAAATCAAATGAGCTAAATAATTTTGTAGAATGCCTTGTTGAGATTGCATGGCCGTAAACGCATTTTTTCCTAAGAGCTGGCGTTGTGTTGAATTGTTGAGCAAGAGGGGGAGAGTTTTTGATAGTTCTTGATAATTTTGGCATTGAATAAGGCCTGAGTGCTGTTGTAAAAATAGCGTCTCTTCGGAAAAATCACTCATATCTGAACCGATAATGATCGCTTTTTGATAGGCTGCAGGTTCAAGAATATTGTGTCCGCCTTTGGGGGCGAAGCTGCCGCCCATTATGACAAGCTTGGCGTGTTCAAATAGGGGCATGAGTTGACCGAGTCGGTCGTCTAAAAATAGCATCGTTTTTTCTGTTGGGTATTGGCCTGTGCTGGCAACGAGTAAGTCGGGATAGAGTGGCTTGAGTTGCTTTTGAATCGTTGTGCTGCGATTGGGATGGCGTGGAACGATGACTAGCAGTTCAGGTCGATTGAGCTGTTTCCAAAGCTGAGTAATTTGCAGCTCTTCATCCTCATGGCTGGATGCAAGTAGGATGTACTCTTGTGGTATGGGGCGGGGGGAGTGTGATACAGAGGTAATTTGAGCATATTTTAAATTACCGAGTGTGATGACTCGGTTTGCTGGTGCTCCCAGTGCAATAAAACGCTCGGTGTCGTCTTGAGAGCGGGCGAGTATTTGAGTGACGTACTGTAAGCTATTTTGATAACTTTTTTGTAACCAACTAGGGGCTTTTAAAGTTTTGGGGGAGAGCCGTCCATTGATGATTTTAAGTTCAATGTTCTGTTGGTGACACAGTCGATAGAGATTGGGCCAGATTTCAGTTTCTAAGATCCAAGCATCGGTGGGTTGGCAGTTTCTTAAAAAGTGCTTAATTGCAAAAGGCCAGTCTAAGGGAAGGTAGCAGTGTTGCACGGTGTTTTGAAACAGGGTATTTACCATCTGCTTGCCGGTGGGCGTGTTGGTGGTAACTAAAATATGGTATTTGGACTCTAATGCACGAATTAATGGTTCGGCCGCTTTTACCTCCCCCACCGAAGCACAGTGAATCCAAATACGTTGTGACACCTGTGGTAAGGCAGGGTAATCCAAGCCAAGCCGTTGCTTAATAAAATTTCCCCCCCCCTGTTTTTTTATGCTGTCTTTGACAATAAGTAAACAAATAAGAGGGCTGAAAAGACGAATGAGAAGTTGGTAGATCATGTGGTTTTGGGTTCTGTTTATTTTTAAAGGGTAGTCTAAAAAGCTTTTTCATTCCATACTGGGTGTTCTTTCCAATTTTTTGGAATCCCCATCCCTGCTAAGAAGGCTTCATTACAAGAGAATGGCTCAATTAAAGCCTCTATATGCAACTTCCAATGCTCTCCATTTTCTGATGCGCGCATTAAAAAACGTAAAATCAATAAAATATAAAAGATGCGATCATTTCGAGGAGTGATTGGAGGAAGCCATTGTAAATCTTTTGTCTTATTGGGTCGAATGGCTAGAGCCCTATTCCATAAACGACTATGGTGAGCACAGATGTTTCTTACATAAGTAATGACATGTAACCAGTTTTCTAGCCGCTTGGAGGGAGTACCAAAGTATTGAGAAATCGTTTTTTTATCTTCTGGTAATAACCCTTTATACATATAAGAAAGCTTTCCTAAGCTCATGACTTCAGTGGTGGACCATAATGGCACTAGAGGGTAGTCATTATATTTTTTCTTAAAATGCACTATAAATTCATCACTAGATCGTTCCACCTCTGTTTGAACCCCTTTTATCCATCCACTATGTTTAAACTTAGGGTGAAAATTAGCAGATTCAGCATGAGCAAAAACCCCATATTTAAGAGTCAAATCATGATTTATTCGCGCTCTTACGGTAATTTCTATGCGTTCAATGGCATCCATAACTAAAAGTCGTAATTCACGATCAAAGTCATATAATTTTATGACATGGCTAAAAGTCGTTCCAGTTTCAAACTTGGATAAAATCCCTTTATGTGTCCGCTGGCGAAAAGGATAACAATAAGCGCTTAAACGATAATAACTGATAGATGACAGCGAGGTAAGACATTTTTGTTCATCTGTAACGATCAGTCCACGCGAAGCGAGCTTGTCTAACTGTTGTTTAAAGGAAAAGGCAGGTTTTTGAAAAGGAACTTTAGTGCTTTCTGTTGACATAAGGTTCCCAATTTTTGGGTATAAAAAAACCGCCAAGGTTGCGCATCGTAGATAGGCGTGGCGGCTATGTTGCATACAATTGTATGAGATGTATGACAAAGAGTAAAGAATTCTTTACTCTATTGATATATCTAATCGTGTCAACTCATTTTCTCCCTTAACCACTACGGTCATCCTTTGGTCTTTTTTACACGTCATCCTCTGGCTTGACCAGGGGATCTCCAGAGGCTGTGTGAGATTATCGGGTCAAGCCCGATAATGACGGTGTAGGTTGCCGTGTGTGATTATTGTTAGGGCGGTTTAATGCCCAGCCTGCAATAATGCTTCCATGATGGCGATGTCTCCGGGGAGGTCGACTTCGGGGGAGTCCCATTTGCTTTGTACGACTTTGATTTTGTGGCCGTATTCCAGTGCGCGGAGTTGTTCCAGTTTTTCGATGTCTTCGAGCTTGCCCATTGGCAGGGCATTAAAGGTGTTTACAAATCGTTTGGTGTAGGCGTAAATGCCGAGGTGCTTAAAGCTGTCGTGATCCCAGTAGTCTCGGCCGTGTGGAATGGTGGCGCGTGAAAAGTACAGGGCAAAGTCATTGACATCGGTGACCAGTTTAACGTCTTTTGGATTGGTGATTTCTGCTTCGTTGATGATTTTAAAAGAGAGCGTGCTCATCTCAAAATCCCCTGAGTAGTCGTTTGCTAAAAAAGGGGCAATGACATCTTCAATGGATTCGGGGTGGACGAGTGGCTGGTCGCCTTGTACATTGACAATGAGGTCGTCGTCTTTAAGGCCAAGTGCGTTGGCGGCGGCGGCAATACGGTCTGTTCCCGAGGCGGCTTCAACGGGGGTCATGATGACTTGGCCTCCAAATCCTTCCACCACATCCTTAATCCGATTATCGTCGGTCGCAATGTAAACGCCTTGTAGCCCTTTGGCTTTGGAGATGCGCTCGTAGACGTGTTGAATCATGGGTTTTCCATCAATGCATTTGAGGGGTTTACCGGGTAAACGAGAGGAAGCGTATCGTGCTGGGATAAAAACATATGTGTTCATAAAAAGGGGTCTCAGAAAAATTCTCCCCCCCCCCTCTTTAATCATGGTATTTAAAAGAGGGGGGGAGAATTTTTACATTTTAGAGTAGAGGTTTCGTAATAATTCAGGCGTAACCTTCTCTTTCCAGTTTGCGCCGTATACATTTTCCCAAAGGGGAGCGAGTCCCGATGCGGTACGAATCATTTTATCCATATCGGCTTCGGACAGGTCTTTGGTGATGCCTTTTGGCAGAACGATGTTATGTTTTTTCATCATTTTTCGGAAGGTTTTTACGCCTTCTGGGTAAAATTCGTCCAGTACATCAAAGGCGATGCAGTTGCCAATGCCGTGATGGTAGCCCATAACGTAAGACAGACCATAAGAGAGTGCATGACATGCGCCCACTTGACTGTAGGCGATGCTTTGGCCGCCCATGTAAGAAGCCATCATCAGTTTTTCATCGGAATCAGGATGGTCTTCTAAGAAAACTTGGTTGCATAAGTCCAGAGACTTTTCACCAAAGGCACGGGCAAACTCATTAATATACGTGCCGTTTAATGCTTCGATATTATGAATGTAGCAGTCCATTCCGGTGTAGAACCATTGGTCTCTTGGTACGCCTTGTAGAAGGTCGGGATCCATAATAATTTGGTCGTAAACGGTGTAATCTGAGTTCATTCCGAGCTTTTTATCGGGCCCTGTGAGTACGGTGGTACGTGAGGCTTCTGCGCCCGTGCCTGAGATGGTGGGTATGCCAACGTGATGTATGGCGGGGTGTTTAATTAAATCCCAACCTTGGTACGACGCGGAACCGCCTTCATTGGTGAGCATGAGGGCAACGGCTTTGCCTAAATCAAGGGCAGAACCGCCTCCGAGTCCTACGACACTAACGGGGTTTTTCCATTCATTATTTTGAGAGGAAAATCGTTGTACTTTTAAGGTCAGTGCATCCACATAGGTGGTTTTAGGTTCATCGCTGACATCCAGCCAGATAATCATGTCTTGTGGCTGGGCGGGAATGCGTTCTGCTAAAGGTTTATCTTTATGTACTTGATCCACCAAAAACACCACAAAATCATTTGGTTGTTGGCGTTCATCGGCCAAAACATCGTCTAGTTGGTCAAATGAGCCTCGACCAAAAATCATTTTAGGCACGGTTTTAAAATTACGAAATTTCATACAGTTCTCTTATTTGGTAAATACGTTAGCGAAAGCGTCAATTCGAGATTGAATGTCCTCTTCTGTCCAAGACAGTTGAATCAGCATGGAAACGGTTCGGCTCATGATCGCATCGGATTTTGGGGTTTGTATTTGGGTGTAGTCTGGACGGTCTTTAATCAGCTCAATGGGCAACTTGGCAGAACTGGTCATATTGTGAATGTGTGTCCAGTTTTTAAGATAATGCCAGTTATTGCCATACCAGTAAAATACGGCGGGCACACCTTCTTTACCAAGCGCGGCAACGACTTCTTGGGCGCGTGTTTCATTGGGTAAAAAGAAGCTTAAAAAGCCTGCGTTGTCACCTGATTCATCGGGCAGTTGGCGAAAGGTGATTTCGGGGTATTGGGCTAAGGCCTCTTTTAGGGCTTTTTTGTTACGGCGCTGGGTGTCTAAAATGCGAGGCAGTTTTTTCCACTGTGCAACACCAACAGCGGCGTTCATTTCAGAGATGCGAAAATTGTTGCCCATAATAGGGTGGCTTTCTGCGCCACGGTCTAGGCCAATGTGGTCGTGTCCGTGGTCGGAAAACATGTGGGCGT
>WFQP01000002.1 GCA_015487015.1 Thiomicrorhabdus sp. | reverse complement strand
CATGTACTGTTCAACACGCTCTTTAATCACATCCCACGCTGAAACAATAACCAATACCTGTGTAAAAGTGGTTAACAGCACCAAAGGCATAGAGAGCCCATCAATACCTAGATGGTAATTGACATTGAACATGGGAATCCACGGTGCATTTTCAACAAACTGCATGGATGCCGTGGTGGTATCAAATCCTGTCCATAATGGTATCGAAAGAATAAACGTTAATCCAACGGTGAACAATGATAACCATTTTGCTAATGCCGGGTTATTACGTCCTGCAAAGAGCACAAGTAAACCACCGACAATTGGAAGCCAAATTAATGTGCTTAAAATTGGAAAGCCTGTAAGCATGAAATCCATTTCCTTATATCTTATTCTTAATTACCAAAGAGCCCAAACTAGCATTGCCAGTAAGCCAAAAATCATTGCAAATGCATAGTGATACATATAACCCGTTTGGGTTAAACGCAATGCTTGCCCCATATCTTCAATTGCCGTAAAAGTTCTTGTGACCATGCCTGTATCAATTAACTTGATATCAATTGCTTTGGTAAAAAAGTGACTCAGCTTACGACTGCCGTCCACAAAAACAATATCATTTAAACGATCAAACCCATAAGCACTGTCAAGAACATAGAACCCTCTTGGACACATTTTTTTCAACTTAACGGGTAAGCTCGGCACTTTGATATACATTAACCATGCTAAAAATACACCTGATAAAGCCAGCATAACCGGCAAGGTTGTAAAGGCACTTAGCACAAGATTTAGCGTACCTTGGAAGTAGTTGTTATAAACCGATAACATCACATCATTTTGAGGCAGTATTTGAATCGCATTACCAAAGAACTCTCCGTTCAGCATTGGCGTAATCATTGGCCATCCCATTAATGCGGCAGGAATCGCGAGCAAAATCAGTGGCAATGTTACTACCCAAGGTGACTCTTTAATTTTATGCGTTTTAACGTATTCACTCTCTTTTCCGTGGAACACTAAGAAGAACATACGGAAACTATAGAAGGCGGTAACAAAGACACCTGCCATCAGCAACACATAGGCAAAACTTGATCCAAAACGTTCAGAAGCATCAAGAGATAATAAAATACTGTCTTTTGAGAAGAACCCTGAGAAGCCTGGGAAACCAATCAGTGCAAGCGAACCAATTAACATTGCAGCATAGGTAATCGGCATGTATTTATACAGTCCACCCATCTCTCGAATATTTTGTTTATGGTGCATCGCAATAATCACAGACCCTGCTGCCAAGAATAATAGCGCTTTAAAGAAACCGTGCGTTAATACATGGAACATACCTGCGGCATAAGCCGAAGCCCCCATTGCAGCAATCATAAAGCCTAACTGTGAAAGAGTTGAGTAAGCGATAACACGTTTAATGTCATCCTGAACCAAGCCTAATAATCCCATCATAAAGGCGGTTGAAGCTCCAATAATTAAGATCACGCTCAACGCCGTTTCGGACATTTCAAACGCTGGCGATAAACGTGCGATCATAAAGACCCCTGCCGTTACCATTGTGGCTGCATGAATTAAAGCAGAGATAGGCGTTGGGCCTTCCATCGACTCTGGAAGCCAAACGTGTAAAGGCATTTGAGCCGACTTACCCATCGCTCCAACAAACAGAAGCAACAGCATTAAGGTAATCATTGACCACTCAACACCCGGAATGATTTCAATCATTACATCGCCATTAGCTGATAACTGTGCAAAGAACTCGTTATAGTCCATGGTATTGAAGTAAACGAAGACTACTGCAATCCCTAGAATAAAGCCAAAATCACCGACTCGATTAACTAAAAACGCTTTAAAGTTAGCTTGAATTGCTGACTCACGTTTCATATAGAAACCAATCAATAAGTAAGAGACTAATCCTACTGCTTCCCAACCGAAGAATAGTTGTAAGAAGTTATTCGCCATAACCAATGAAAGCATTGAGAAGGTAAATAGAGAAATGTAACTAAAGAAACGTTGAAAATATGGATCACCATGATCGTAATCTTCATCGTGGTCCATATACCCTACAGTATAGATATGTACCATCAATGAAACAAAGGTTACCAACAACATCATGGTTGCGGATAACTCATCAATCATAAAGCCTATTTCAAAACGAATGCCATCACTGACCATCCAAGTATAAAGGCTGGCGTTATACGCTTCTGATGTGTTTAAAACAAATTGGTTAAAAACATATACAGACAGCACCATCGACACGGTGACACCTAAAATGGTGACCGCTTGCGCACCTCTACGCCCAATTTGTCGTCCCAATAGACCTGCAATTGCAGCACCAATTAGAGGAGAAACAAGAATTAAAGTTAAAATGGTATGTAACATTAATCAACTACCCCTTTAATGTGCCAAGATCATCAACATTGATGCTCTTACGTTTACGGAAAACTAACACAATAATTGCTAAACCAATGGCTGCTTCGGCCGCCGCAACCGTTAGAATGAAGAAAACAAAAATTTGTCCTATCACATCATTGTGAAAATGAGAAAAGGCCACTAAATTTGTGTTTACGGCCAATAATAACAACTCAATCGCCATCAAAAGTACAATCACGTTTTTTCTATTTAAGAAAATACCCGCCATACTAATAATAAAAAGTATTGCACCAAAAATCAGATAATCAGACAGAGCAATCATTTTTCTTCCTCCTCTTTTGGCTTAATAGGTTCTTCAATCTCTGACTTCATTTTAATCATCTTAAAACGATCTGATGCTTGTGTTTTAACTTGTTTATCAATGTCTTGATAGAGCACTTCTCCCGTAGGTCTGCGACGTAAGGATAGTGCAATCGCTGCAACAATACCTAACAGTAATAGTACAGCAGCTAAAATAAAGGCATACACATGAACCGTATATAATTCGAGTCCAATCGCTTGGGTATTACTGTAATCTTCTGGGTGCACAACAGGAGCACCCGTAACGTCTAAACCAAAATTTTCAGGGCCAAGTACCATATACATCATTGCAGCAATGGACAAAACAACCATTGTTCCGATAGGAAGATACTGTGTAAATCCCTCTTTCAGAATGGATAAATTAATATCCAGCATCATGACAACAAAAAGGAATAAAACCATTACCGCGCCAACATAAACAAGAATCAGAACCAAGCCTAAAAACTCTGCTTGTGCGGTAATCCAAACGCCTGCCGTTGCAATAAAAGCCAATACAAGCCATAACGCAGCTTTTACGGGGTCTTTAATGGTAATCATCATTACACCAGAGGTGCATGCAACGCCTGCCAAAAAATAAAATATAAATAGTTCAAATGTCATATTGATTCACTTTCTATTATCGGAACTTTGCATCAACGGCACGATCAGCAGCAATTTGCTCTTCATGTTTGTCGCCAAAGGCCAGTAATTTATCTTTAGTTTGGATATGAGGCCCGCGCTCTTGGAACTCATACTCGAATACTCTTGTTTCAACAATGGCATCCACCGGACAAGCTTCTTCACAGAAACCACAGTAAATGCACTTAAACATGTCAATATCGTATTGCGTGGTTCTTCTTGAACCATCATCACGCTCTTCTGACTCAATGGTAATAGCATTGGCTGGACAAACTGCTTCACACAATTTACAAGCAATACAGCGCTCTTCACCATTTTCATAACGTCGTAAGGCATGATGACCACGAAACCTTGGAGAGATTGGTGTTTTTTCTTCTGGATAACGTACTGTTATTTTCTTTTTAAAGAAGTACTTACCCGTCACACTGAGACCCTTAAATAGCTCGGTTAGGCCCCATGTTTTGATTTGATGTTTTAAAAATTTACCCATGTTACCCTCTAAATTAATTAAACCAAGGACCAAAACTAAAGTACTTCATTGCACCAACAACAAAGACCCAAAGAATTGTCAAAGGAATGAGAACCTTCCAACCAAGACGCATTAATTGGTCATAACGGTATCTAGGGAAAGTAGCACGTAGCCATAAAAATATAAACAGTAATAATGAAACCTTAAAAGCAAGCCAACCTAGCTGAGGCACCCATGAGAAAATAGATTCTAGGAAAGGAATACCTTCAAAAGGTGATAACCAACCTCCTAAGAACATAATAGCCGTCATAAATGAGATAAGAATCATCATGGCGTATTCCGCCAACATGAAGACTCCAAATGTCATCCCTGAATAATCAACGTGGAAACCAGCAACAATTTCTGCCTCCCCCTCAATAACATCAAATGGGGTACGGTTTGTTTCTGCCAAGCCAGAAATAAAGTACACAAAAAACATAGGCAGTAAAGGTAATAAATACCAGTTCAACATACCACCTTGTTGTCCGTTTACTATATCTGTTAAATTCATGCTTCCAGCAATCATTAAGACTGTAACTAAAGCAAACCCCATGGCAATTTCATAAGATATTTTTTGTGCTGAACCACGTAACGCACCTAAAAATGCATATTTAGAGTTAGACGCCCAACCCGCAACAATCGTTCCGTACACAATAATAGAGGTTACCGCTAAGATATACAGTAACCCTGCATTTACATCCGCAACGACCATTCCATCCGCAAAAGGAATAACGGCCCAAGCGGCTACCGCAGGAGCCAGTGCTAATATGGGGGCAATAATGAAAAGGTATTTATTGGCTTGATCTGGAAAAATAACCTCTTTGGTCATCAGCTTTAATGCATCCGCAATTGGTTGCAACAATCCAAATGGACCTACACGGTTAGGGCCCATTCGAACTTGCATAAAACCAATAACTTTACGTTCTGCATAGGTTAACCAAGCAACCACTAACATAATCGGTAAAACAACGACTACGGTTTGAATCACTAAGGTAATTAAAATAGCCAACCAATCAAACAAAAAGGTTGATAAAAAAGCTTGGATTGCATCAAACATCAATATTATCCTCTACCCATAGTGGCGGCATCTGCATCAGGTGTCGCTTGTAAAGATGGCGCTCGACGAACCAAAGCATCCATTGCATAAGGTGAGACAAGCTCAACTTCTGAATCATTATTTTTCGGTAATTGGCACGAAATACCAGTGAAATCAATCTGTGTCGTTTGATTATCCAGTACTTCTCGCAACACTTCATTGGTATGCGTATAGTCAAAACCTTCTAAATCAAACATATTGCCCAGAACGCGAAAAACTTTCCATGCGGCTTTTGAATCCCCTTGAGGTTCTACCGACATTTTAAACGATTGTTTAATACCGGTTACATTCACAAAGGTGCCTGCTGTTTCCGCAAATGCTGCAATGGGTAGTAATACATCGGCATACTCACGTTGAGCATTACTATCAAACACGGTTAAGTTCACAACAAAATTTGCTTTTTTCATTGCTGAAAGAGCTGTGTTACCATGTGTAAAGTCTTTTTCAGGCTCAAGATTGAGATTAATATAAGCACTTAAACTAGAAGAGATCATTTCTGAACTGTTCTTACCTGATTTAGGTAAAAAGTTAACCAAATGCGCACCGACCTCGTTCGCAGCCATCGGCAGAATATTTAAATTCGCAGATATTTGAGCTGCAATCAGGGCCGTTAATACCTTTATCGTAGAAAAATCTGGGTGCATTTGGCTGATTTGACCCACCATAATACTGCCCGATTTAGCCTTACATAATAACTGTGCAATCTCTTTCTGGCATTCCGTTGGCGCAACCTTATTGATCCATTCTTGGCTGGTATTACCAGAAATATCAAGAACGGCTTTAGTAATACCAGCCAACTCTGAAACCATTCCTTGCTCAGTATCAGCATGCTCTAAGTTAAAGTTAAACTCTAGTACCTCTGGATTAACCACAATGGCCTTTGCCGCATTTGAAACCACAGCATTGCGAACACGGTGATTTAAAATAGGTAACTCTTTTCGAAGATACGAGCCTACAATTAATATAACATCGGCTTTTTCAACGGCTGTAATTTCTTGCGTTAACAGTGGTGTATGAAATCCAATCTCATCATCTGAAAAGTCAACTTGACGATGACGAAAATCAATATTTTCAACGCCTAAACCGCGAGCTAATTTTTGTAGAAGATGCAACTCTTCAAGGGTTGAATTGGCCGATGCAAGCACCCCAATTTCTTTACTTGAGCTTAGCTCTTTCTGCAAACCTTCAACAGTAACCTTTAAAGCCGTTTCCCAATCAACAGGAATCCATTGACCATTCTCTTTTACCATCGGTTGAGTCAAACGGTCTTCAGAGTTCAACCCTTCATAAGCGAAACGATCACGATCAGAAAGCCACACTTCATTAATAGACTCATTGGTACGAGGCACTACGCGCTTGACACGGCCATTTTTGGAGTGAACCGAAATATTAGAACCCATACTGTCATGCGCAGCGATAGAGGAATGGGATTTAAGCTCCCAAGCACGCGCAGTATATCGAAAAGGCTTCGATGTTAAGGCACCAACAGGACAAAGGTCAATCATGTTTCCTGACATTTCAGAGGTAATCGATTTTTCAATATACGTACCAATCGACATCCATTCACTACGCCCTGTAGAGCCTAATTCTTTCATCCCTGCAATTTCTTGCCCAAAACGAACACAACGCGTACAGTGAATACAGCGCGTCATATCTGTTTTAATTAAAGCACCGGCATTACGGTCACTGACAACACGCTTTCCTTCGGAATAACGAGACACATCATCACCATAATCCATAGCAACGTCTTGCAACTCACACTCGCCACCTTGATCACAAATTGGACAATCAAGTGGGTGATTAATCAACAAAAATTCCATAACCGATTTTTGTGCCGCAATCGCTTTCGCAGACTTGGTATGGACTTTCATACCGTCTGTTACAGGGGTTGCACAAGCTGGCAACGCTTTCCAAGCACCTTCAACCTCCACAAGACACATACGGCAATTTGCAGCAATGGATAATTTTTTGTGGTAACAAAAACGGGGAATCGAAATCTGAGCATCATCTGCAACATCAATTAACATGTCGCCTTCATGAGCTTCAACAATTTGTCCGTTTATCTCAACTTTTACCATAATTCTTTAACCTAAGTTTTCTGATTGGCTTAACTAAATTTACACAAAATATTTTTTATCTATTGACTAAGTGCGATCGTAAATACTGCATCCATGTTCAATATAGTGAACAAATTCATGCTCATAATGTTCCAACGCACTGGTCAATGCAATGGTTGCTGCATCTCCCAAACCACAGATAACATTCCCCATTATTTTTCCAGACACATCTTTTAGTGCCTCAATGTCTTCAGGGCGACCTTGACCTGAACGAATGCGTTTAACCACTCGATACAACCAACCCGTCCCTTCTCGACACGGTGAACATTGACCACACGATTCATCCCAATAAAAATGACTTAGGTTTTCAATGACCTTAACAATATCGGTTTGGTCATCCATGATAATAATGGAACCCGCACCTAAAAAAGAACCTGCTTTTGCAATAGAGTCATAATCCATATTCATTCCCAAAGCAGCTTCAGCTGGCAATATTGCCGTTGATGCACCACCAGGAATGACCGCTTTAAGCTGGCGACCTTTCCAAATCCCACCTGCTAACTCTAAAACTTCTTTAAACGGTGTTCCCATTCTAACTTCAAAATTTCCAGGATTATTCACATGTCCAGAAACGGAGTAGCATTTGGTTCCACCAGCATTTGGTACGCCCAACCCATCAAACCATTCGCCACCTTTTGCCAGTATCATTGGAATAGAGGCCAGCGTTTCAGTATTATTAATGGTTGTGGGCTTACCATAAAGCCCATAGCTTGCGGGAAAAGGAGGTTTAAAACGTGGCTGTCCTTTTTTCCCTTCAATCGACTCAATCAATGCCGTCTCTTCACCACAAATATAAGCCCCAGCACCTAAGTGTGCATACAGATCAAAATCATAGCCTGAATCTAAGATATTATTCCCTAACAATCCTGCTTCACGTGCTTGATTAATCGCACTGGTAAAGCGCTTATAAGGCTCCCAAAACTCACCTCGAATATAGTTATAACCTGCGGATGCACCGATAACATACCCTGCAATCATCATCCCTTCAACCAGAGCATGAGGATTATAGCGTAAAATATCTCGGTCTTTAAAAGTACCTGGCTCACCTTCATCAGAGTTACAAACAATGTATTTTTGCCCCGGCGCGAAGCGATTCATAAAGCTCCATTTTAATCCGGTAGGAAAGCCTGCTCCACCACGACCACGGATATTAGAGGTCTTCACTTCTTCAATAATTTCAGTCGGTTCTAACTCACCTGAAAGAACTTTTTTCCAAACCTCATAACCACCATTTGCTACATAAACATCAATATCCCATGAGTTATCCAAATGGTTTAGACGGAAACAATTTTCATTTTGTATAGCCATGTGTTACTCCATACCGTCTAGAATACTATCAAGCGATTTTTCAGTAAGATCTTCATAATAAACCTTACCCACCTGCATCATCGGTGCTCCACCACAAGAACCTAAGCACTCTACTTTTTTAATTGAAAAGCGACCATCTTTAGTAATTTCACCTGGCTTAATCTCTAACGTCTTCTCTAAGTACTCAATAATGTCTTCACTACCTCGTAACATGCATGAAATACTGGTACAAACACACAGATTAAACTTTCCAACAGGTTGGTGTTCATAATTAGAGTAGAACGTAGCAACTTCATAAACAGAAATAGGAGGAATCTCTAAATAATCTGCAATTTGATTCATTAAATCGGTTGTTAAATACCCTCCATTAACCTCTTGAACAATACGTAGAGCCGCCATAGTGGCTGACTGCTTTTGATCGTCAGGGTAATTGGCAATCCAGCGGTCAATACGCGCTTTCACATCACCTTGAATAACGTTTGCTGTACTGCTTACTGTCGAACTCATCGATCCACCTCTCCAAAAACAATATCTTGCGTCCCTATAATGGCAACCACATCAGCAATCATATGCCCTTTTACCATTTCATCTAAAGAAGCTAAGTGTGCAAAACCTGGCGCTCTTACTTTCATTCGATAAGGCTTATTCGCCCCATCAGAAACCATGTAAATTCCAAACTCACCCTTTGGATGCTCCACCGCTGTATAGGCCTCTCCAACTGGAACAGAGTAGCCTTCTGAAAATAGCTTAAAGTGATGAATCAAGGCTTCCATATTAGACTTAGCATCTTCACGGCTCGGAGGTGCTACTTTATGATCGTCCGACATAACAGGCCCTGGATTAACTTTCAACCAATCCACACACTGCTTGATAATTTTATTCGATTCGCGCATTTCAGCAATTCGAACCAAGTATCGGTCATAACAATCGCCCGTTTTACCAACAGGGATATCAAATTCTAATTTATCATACACTTCATAAGGCTGTTTTCGACGTAAGTCCCAGGCAATGCCTGAACCTCGCAACATGGGCCCAGTAAAGCCAAGTTGCAACGCTCTCTCTGGCGAAACAATACCAATATCAACCGTACGCTGCTTCCAAATTCGGTTATCTGTTAATAAGGTTTCATATTCATCAATATAACCAGGAAAGCGCTCTGTAAAGGCTTCAATAAAATCAAGCAAGGAACCTTCTCGATTTTCATTTAATTTTTTAAGCTTATCGCCAGAGTGCCATTTTGACTCTAAGTTTTTAGCCATGGTATCGGGTAAATCACGGTAAACCCCACCAGGGCGATAGTAAGTCGCATGCATACGAGCACCCGAAACCGCTTCATAACAATCCATTAGGTCTTCACGCTCTCTAAAGGCGTATAGAAAAACGGTCATGGCACCGATATCCAGTGCATGAGCACCTAACCACATCAAATGGTTTAAAACACGTGTAATCTCATCAAACATAACACGAATGTATTGCGCTCGCTCAGGCACTTCAATACCCAGCATTTTCTCGATGCCCATTACATACGCATGTTCATTACACATCATCGATACGTAATCAAGACGATCCATATAGCCAATAGACTGGTTATACGTTTTGTACTCAATCAGCTTTTCAGTACCTCGATGCAGTAGCCCTATATGAGGATCAGAGCGCATAATTGTCTCACCATCCAACTCTAATACAAGGCGTAACACACCGTGTGCAGAAGGATGCTGAGGACCAAAGTTAAGGGTATAGTTACGAATTTCAGGCATTTCTTATTCCTAATTACACGTTTTCAGGTGACGGTTTACGAATCACTCTTGGAACATTGACTCTATTTTCAATCGTGACAGGTTCATACACAACACGCCCTTTATCAACGTCGTACCGCATTTCAACGTGCCCAGTTAATGGAAAATCTTTTCTTAAAGGATGCCCAATAAAACCATAATCGGTCAATATTCGACGAAGATCAGGATGACCTTTAAATAAAATACCAAACAGATCAAATGCTTCACGTTCAAACCAGTTGGCACAGCTCCAAACATCAATCACACTGTCTACAATTGGCATCGAAGTAGATTCAGGATAAACTTTTACTCGCACACGAAGATTATGTTCAACAGAAAGCAGATGATAAACAACTGCAAAGCGTCTCTCTATATCTAACGCATCACTGGACTCTTCTTCAAAGTCAAACACGCCTCGGCTAAAGCCTTGGTTCGCCGCAGTCATGGTCTCCCAATTTGCTTGCCCAAAATCTAAATAATCCACACCACAAAGGTCCATTAATTGATCAAACCCTAATGAATCCTTCAAGATTTGAAAAGAGGCCAGTGCAGAGGCAGGGGAAAGTTCGATGGTCAGTTCATCAAAACTAATACCAGATGCTATTACATCTACGCCAAGCGCTTCAGCAATATTGTTTTGTAAATTTAATACGGATTGTTTCATAATTAAAACTACTCTATCGCTCTAGGAGGTTAACGTGCAATCGTGTTTGTACGTTTGATTTTATTTTGTAACTGAATAATTCCATACAACAACGCTTCAGCCGTTGGCGGGCAACCTGGCACATACACATCAACAGGCACAATACGATCACAGCCACGAACAACAGAGTACGAATAGTGATAGTATCCACCGCCATTTGCACAAGATCCCATTGAGATAACCCAACGAGGCTCAGCCATTTGGTCATAAACCTTACGAAGTGCTGGTGCCATTTTATTTACAAGCGTACCTGCAACCACCATCACATCTGACTGCCTTGGACTTGGGCGAAAAATAATCCCAAAACGATCCAAATCATAACGAGAAGCACCCGCATGCATCATCTCTACCGCACAACATGCCAAACCAAACGTCATTGGCCAAAGCGATCCTGTTCGCGCCCAGTTAATTAACTTATCTGCTGACGTGGTAACAACACCCTCTTTTAAAACGCCTTCTACTCCCATTCAAGCGCTCCTTTTCTCCACTCATAAATAAAACCAACCACTAAAAGCAATAAAAAAACGCCCATTGCCAATAAGCCAAATGTCCCAATTTCATCAAGCGAAACAGCCCAAGGAAATAAGAAGGCTATCTCTAGATCGAAAATAATAAACAAAATAGCCACTAGGTAGAAGCGTACATCAAACTTCATACGTGAATCTTCAAATGCTTCAAACCCACACTCATACGGGGAGTTCTTTTCTGCATCAGGCTTTTGGGGCCCTAATAAATATCCAATTAAAATTGGACCTACACCAAACAGTGCGCCTAGTACAATAAAAACCAGGACAGGAAGATAATTTTCTAGCATGGGTGTTGACCTCGTCTAGCATTTAAATACAACTGCTGTAAAACAACAGCTTTGAATATGGTGCCGATGGCCGGAGTCGAACCGGCACAGCTTGCGCCACTACCCCCTCAAGGTAGCGTGTCTACCAATTTCACCACATCGGCATAGTTAAAAAGCTTCTTACTAAACATAAGAAAGCCAATATAAATTAGTTCGGTACTACAGGGACGTCTGGGTTTTCAACAACCTTACTTTCAACCGCTTCTTTTGCTACACTTTGATACCCTTTTGCTTGTTGACTCGCCAAATAAGCTAGCGTCAAGCTGGTCACAAAGAACAGGGTTGCCACCACGGCTGTCGTTCTTGATAAAAAAGTAGCTGTACCACCACTACCAAAAACAGACTGAGAGGAGCCTCCGCCACCAAAGTTCGCACCCGCATCCGCACCTTTACCGTGCTGTAACAACACCAAGGTAATCAATAAAAATGCAATGATAATGTGCACTGTTAAAATAATTTCAAACATTAAACTTCCGCCGCCTTACAAATTGCAATAAAATCATCCGCATCAAGCGATGCGCCACCAATTAAGCCACCATCAATATCCGGTTGGCTAAATAACTCTTTTGCGTTACCCGGCTTAACGCTACCGCCATATTGAATAACAATATTTTCAGCTACTTGTACATCTAACTGAGCCAGCTTAGCACGGATAAACGCATGTACATCCTGCGCTTGCTCTGGAGACGCCGTTACACCTGTACCAATGGCCCATACAGGCTCATAGGCAATCACAACACGATTAAATGCTGCGATACCAACTAAATCCAGCACCGCATCCAGCTGCTTAGAAATCACTGACTCCATTACGCCAGACTTTCTCTCTTGAAGAGTTTCACCAACACATAAAATAGGGATGATACCTGCTTCAAGCGCCACACGTACTTTATTTGCTACTTCAGAATTTGTTTCGCCATAAATTGCTCGACGCTCTGAATGCCCTAAAATCACATAATGACACCCTAGATCCTTCAGCATCGAAGCCGAACCTTCTCCAGTAAAAGCACCCTGATGAGGCTCTTCAGCCATATTCTGAGCACCAACAGCAATCACATCCGCAGACAGACTACGTAACGTATAGTCAATATAGAGTGACGGCGGGCACACGGCCACATCAACACCTTTAAGCTCTCCAGACTTGGAATTTAGCCCTGTTACTAGGTTCAAAATAAAGGCTTTCGAACCATGCATTTTCCAGTTACCAGCAACAAATGGTTTTCTCATTGATATTCTCCGACACAAAAGTTCCACAATATTAGCGGTTTATTTTTAGAAAAACAATATTGAAATTTCAAGAAAATTCTGATTTAACCAAATTAGCTAATTCAACCGCAACTTCCTCAACCAATTTTGCACTTTCTCCCTCAACCATCACTCGAATCAGAGGCTCTGTTCCCGAAGCACGAATCAAAATACGCCCCTTATCCCCCATCTTCTCCTCAAAGAAAAGAACACGCTCCTTAAGTGGGCTACTTTCATCCAATCCTATCGCACTCTCAACAGGAATATTTTTAAGCACCTGAGGGTACATCACTAAAGGCTCACTCAATTCCGCTAAGCTTTTACCTGAATCAACCACTACCGACAACACCTGAAGTGCCGCAACAATCCCATCACCTGTCGTTGTTTTATCCAAACACAACACATGACCCGAAGGCTCCGCACCATAACACAAACCATTACTGACCAATGACTCCATTACATAACGATCCCCTACCGAGGTTCGATGCAATAAAATGCCTTTGTCTTTTAAAGCATTTTCCAGCCCCAAATTACTCATAACCGTACCCGAAACCGCAGAGACGCGGGGCGTAGCTATAACAGCAAGAATATAAAGAATCGCATCACCATCTAATACTCGCCCCTTATCATCCACCATTATAACTCGATCACCATCGCCATCAAACGCGACCCCTAAGTCTGCGGAGTGATGGATAACGGCTTCTTGTAAAGGTTCCAGATGTGTCGCACCACAATTTTGATTGATATTTAAACCATCTGGTTCTGCAGCAATCGTAACCACCTCGGCGCCCAACTCTGAAAAAACACTCGGTGCAACGTGGTACGTTGCACCATGTGCGCAATCAAGAACTATTTTTAACCCTTCCAGCTTCTTCTTAGCTGAATAGGTGCTTTTACAAAACTCAATATAACGCCCTGCTGCATCATCAATTCTTCTTGCCTTACCGAGCTGCTCCGATGGAACAATCTCAAGAGCCTGATCAAACGAACCTTCAATCGCCAACTCAATTTCATCGGTAATTTTTTTTCCCTTCGCTGAAAAAAACTTAATACCATTATCATAATGTGGGTTATGAGAAGCACTGATAACAATCCCTGCATCGGCACGAAAGGTTTGCGTTAAATAAGCGACAGCAGGTGTTGGCATTGGCCCTAAAAGCTGCACATCAATCCCTGCTGCAATAAAACCCGCTTCAAGCGCCGATTCAAACATGTAACCAGAAATTCGAGTATCCTTACCGATCATCACACTAGATTCCCCACGGTCTTTCATCACCTTACCCGTGGCCCAACCTAATTTTAAAACTTGGTCGGGACTGATCATTCCTTTACCCACTCGATCACGAATTCCATCTGTTCCAAAATGTTTTTTTTGAGTTTTCATTTTTTTAAACCTTATTTTTTTACATCAAGCGCATCGTTACTTTTAACGCATCAACCGTCTCTTTTACATCATGAACACGAACTATTTCAGCACCTTTTAAAACCGCTAATACCGCAGCTGAAACACTGCCACTCACCCCTTCAAGCCGTGAAGACGTTTTTAATATATCTGCGATCATACGCTTCCTTGAAACCCCCACCAACAGTGGATATTTCAAGGCTGTCAACACATCTAAATTTCGAAATAAGACCTCATTATGCTCGAACGCTTTACCAAATCCAAACCCAGGATCTAAAATAATTTTATCTGCTGCCACACCTGCCTGTTCACAACAGCGGGCTCGTGTCAGCAAAAAATTCCTCACGTCTGACAGAACATCGCCATAAACCGGTGCGTCTTGCATCGTTTCAAACACCCCTTGCTTATGCATCAAGCACACAGAAACCCCTGAGTTGACCGCAACATCCATTGCACCCTCTTCACGTAGAGCATTAACATCGTTAATTATTTTAGCCCCGACAGCAATGGCTGCTTGCATCACCTCTGGCTTATAAGTATCAACAGAAATAATCACATCAAAACGCTTTGCAATCCACTCAATCACTGGAACCACTCGCTCCAACTCTTCAGATAGCGAAACAATTGTTGCTCCAGGACGAGTTGACTCTCCACCCACATCCAAAATATCCGCTCCGCCCGACAGTAAATTAAGCACCTGAGCTTCAATGGCATCAGGCGTGACAAAACACCCACCATCTGAAAAAGAGTCAGGGGTTACATTTAAAACCCCCATTACCGTCGGCATATTATCCTGCTGTGACTTGTGCTCGATAAACTTCTGAATACTAAACATCAATGACCTTTATCAAAAAAAAAACCCCGAATAAACGGGGTTCACTTCATATTGAACATAACGACTTAATGTAACTTTGGCTCACCTTGCTCTGAATCATGCTCACCACTCATGTCATCAGACACCGCCTCATCCGATACATTCTCTTTTGATTTTTTTTCAGTACTTTCTCCTGAAGAAGCATCCGAATCATCAATCTCTGACTCTCCCCAGTCTTTAGGCTTTCCAGGAGGTAATCCCTTCATAATATTTTTAATTTGAGCTGCATCAATCGTCTCAAACTCCATTAAGGTATCGGTCATAATCTCTAGCTTATCCGCATGTTCTTTTAATATATTTTGAGCACGCTTATAATTACGATCAATTAACTTTCGCATTTCAACATCAATTAAACGAGAGATTTCTTCAGATACATTTGCATTACGGGAGTGCCCCATAAAACCAGCATTCTCTTCATCTTCATACATTAACGGACCAAGCTCTTCTGATAAGCCCCATTTAGTAACCATATTACGTGCAATCGTTGTGGCACGCTCTATATCATTACTGGCTCCCGTGGTAACTAAGTCAGAACCATAAATCAGCTCTTCTGCAACACGCCCCCCATACAAACTTGATAGCTGGCTTTCCAATTTTTGCTTGCTGTAACTGTAAACATCTTCTTCAGGCAAATACATCGTCACACCCAGAGCACGTCCTCTTGGCATAATGCTGACCTTATAAACAGGATCATGCTCTGGCACCAGACATCCTACAATTGCATGACCGGCTTCATGGTAAGCCGTCATTCGACGCTCTTTCTCGCTCATAATCATACTCTTGCGCTCAACACCCATGAGTATTTTGTCTTTTGCTTGCTCAAAATGCTTTTGAGTCACTAGCTTATCATTATTTCTGGCAGCAAATAACGCCGCTTCATTCACTAAGTTTGCAAGATCCGCCCCAGAAAAACCAGGGGTACCACGAGCAATATACGCTGGCTTCACATCATCAGATAAAGGCACTTTACGCATATGAATTTTTAAAATTTGCTCACGCCCCTTAATGTCAGGCAAGCCAACCGTAACTTGACGGTCAAAGCGACCAGGACGTAACAGTGCGGAATCCAAAACATCGGCACGGTTTGTTGCTGCGATGACAATTACCCCTTCATTCCCCTCAAAACCATCCATTTCAACCAAAAGTTGATTCAAGGTCTGCTCACGCTCATCATTTCCACCGCCCATTCCTGAGCCACCACGACTACGACCTACCGCATCGATTTCATCAATAAAGATAATACAAGGGGCATGTGCTTTTGCTTGTTCAAACATATCTCTTACGCGGGAAGCACCTACCCCAACAAACATTTCCACAAAATCAGAACCTGAAATGGTAAAGAAAGGCACCTTTGCTTCACCCGCAATCGCTTTGGCTAAGAGCGTTTTACCCGTCCCAGGAGGACCAACCATTAAAATACCACGTGGAATATTCCCCCCTAAATTTTGATATTTCCCAGGATCTTTTAAGAAATCAACAATTTCACCGACTTCCTGCTTTGCCTCATCTGCGCCCGCTACGTCATCCAAAGTGACCTTAATCTGCTCATCCGTCAACATTTTAGCTTTACTCTTACCAAAAGACATCGGGCCACCTTTGCCGCCCATTCCACCGCCCATAGACTTCATAAAGAAAATCCAAACACCAATTAACAACAACATCGGGAACCAAGAGATAAAAATCTGCATCAAAACACTTTGCTTTTCTGGTGGCTTCGCACTCACTTTAACGTGATTATCCAATAGATCACCCATTAAACCTGGATCACCTGGATTATAGGTTGTAAATGCCCCTCCATTCACATAGACACCACGAATGGTTGGCCCTTCAATAGAGACTTTGCTCACCTGACCTTGATGAATTTGATCAATAAACTCAGAATAATCAATACGACTTGATGCAGCACTACCCTGCCCACTAAAGTGATTAAATACAGACATCAGCACCATCGCTGCAACTGCCCAAATCAACATATTTTTTAACATATCATTATTCATTGGCTACCCTTAACCATTCATTAACCTAAAAATACAAGCCGATTACTTTAACACAATTCTTCATAAAAATATCTTATGCCGAAAAATTCTCAAAATAGCCTTATTTTTTACCGCGAGCAAGCAGGTATATTTCCTTGCTTCTTGATCGTGAAGCATCTGGCTTTCTTGTAATTACTTTTTTATATTTTGTCTTTAATGTGGCTAAGAGCTGATCACAGCCCTCTCCCTGAAAAACTTTCATCAACAGGTCGCCATTTTTTTTCAGCACTTGATCTGCCAAATCAACACATAACTCAACCAAATACATGGCTCGTGGAATATCAACCCCTTTATTACCGCTCATATTCGGAGCCATATCTGACATAACCACATCGACATCACGCCCATTAAGAGAGGAGAGCAAATGATCGTAAACATCATCTTCTCTAAAATCACCTTGAATAAAGGTAACGCCAGCAAAAGGCTCCACAGGCAGAATATCCAAAGCAAAAACCTCTCCCTTGGCTCCCACTTTATGCGTTGTCCACTGCGACCAGCCTCCAGGTGCCGCACCTAAATCGACGACACACATCCCTGATTTAAATAAACTGTCCTTTTTATCTATCTCTTGGAGCTTATAGACGGCACGTGAACGCCACCCTTCTTGCTTTGCTTTTTGCACATAAGGGTCATTAAAATGCTCTTTTAACCAACCATCACTCGATTTACTTCTCGCCATAATAATTTTTCTACTACAATATATAAATTACATTAATAAGAATCATAACGGAATATTCAATGAGTCAACCTGAAAAACTTTCAAATAACCAAAAAAAATACCTTCGTGGAATTGCACACGGCTTAAACCCCATGATCATCATTGGTACAAATGGCGTAACTGAAAGCCTCATGGAGGAGCTTGAAAGTACGTTAACACATCACGAAATTTTAAAAATCAAAATTTCACTGGGTGACCGAAATGAGCGCCAAGAGATAACTCAACACATTCTTGAGCAAACAGGCGCTCTGCTGGTGCAATCCGTCGGAAAAACCTGCATCATCTACCGCCAAAATGAAGAAACAGAGCTTCCGTTACCTAAATAAGAGCGACAAAACAACATCACGGGTGTAATTGAAACGAAGTATTACGCCCATTACAAAACGAACACTAAATCAATCGATCTAACCCACTAGCCAAGTCGGCTTTAATATCCTCAATCGACTCCAATCCGACAGAAATCCTAACTAAATTATCCGTAATACCAGCTTTAATTCGATCCAAAGGCTCTACTCGACAATGTGTTGTAGTGGCAGGATGTGTAATACTGGTTTTTACATCCCCCAAATTAGCCGTAATAGAGAGCATTTGAGTTTGATCAATCACTGACCAAGCCTCAGACTGCCCTCCTTTAACTCGAAAGCTCACTAAACCACCCCCTGATGATTGCTGCTGACAAGCTAACTCATATTGAGGGTGTGAGGTTAACCCCGGATAAAACACTTGCTCTACCGCTGGATGCTGAGACAGCCACTCTGCTAACATTAACGCACTTTGGCAGTGTGCCGCCATTCGAACCGAGAGCGTCTCGAGTCCTTTTAAAAAAATCCATGCATTAAAAGGACTCATACTTGGCCCCGCAGTACGCATAAAGGCTCTTACATGCTCTTCCACAACGGCTTCTGATCCCACAACCGCGCCACCAATTCCTCGGCCTTGACCGTCTAAAAACTTAGTCGCAGAGTGAATCACAATATCCGCCCCTTGCTCCAACGGTCTTTGCAAAATAGGCGTACAAAAACAGTTATCCACAATAAATAAACAGTTACTCTTTTTTGCCAAACCACTAATGGCTTTCATATCTGCTATTTCAGTAAGAGGGTTAGACGGAGTCTCTAAAAACAACGCTTTTGTATTGGGTTGAATAACACGCTCCCACTCCGAAAGATCGGTTTGGGAAACAAATGTGACCTCGATACCAAACTTAGCTAAATACTTATTAAACAGCACCTTCGTTGTACCAAAAATGCTTTGTGAAGAGACCACATGATCTCCCTGCTTTAACAACGCCATAAAGGTGGATAAAATAGCCGACATACCTGATGCGGTTGCCACACAAGACTCTCCACCCTCCATCAATGCTAAACGTTGTTCAAACGTTCGAACCGTCGGATTGGTAAAACGAGAATACACATTCCCCTTCTCTTCACCACTAAAACGTGCCGCTGCTTGTGCGGCAGATTGGTAACGAAAACTGGACGTGGGGAAAATAGCCTCACTGTTCTCTTGCTCGTGCGTCTGCTCGTAGCCTGCACGAATCGCTAATGTTTCAATATTAAATGAACTCATGACTACTCTCTAACTGCCATTATAAATACCCACGGTCTCTTGACCCTGTGCTTTTTTAGACGTTTGCGCGTCATCATTACGTGCTGTATCAATAGACTCTAAATACTCAGGCGTAATATCTCCCGTGGCATAAACCCCACTAAAACAAGACGTATCAAATACTTTAATATCTTTATTACCCACACCCACCGCTTGAATCAAGTCTTCAAGGTCTTGATAAATCAATTTATCGGCCCCAATCACTTCCGCAATTTCTTCCGTTGTACGGTTATGTGCCACTAACTCTGTCGGAGAAGGCATATCAATACCATAAACATACGGATAACGTACCGCAGGTGCAGCAGATGCAAAATACACTTTTTTGGCCCCTGCTTCACGCGCCATCTCTACAATCTTAGCCGATGTTGTTCCTCGCACAATTGAATCATCCACCAACAATACATTTTTTCCTTCAAACTCTAAATCAATCGCATTTAACTTTTGACGAACTGATTTTTTGCGCAACTGCTGTCCTGGCATAATAAAAGTACGACCAATATAGCGATTTTTAATAAATCCTTCTCGATAAGGCGCACCCAAACGAAACGCCAGTTCTAAGGCAGATGTTCGGCTGGTATCAGGAATAGGCATCACCACATCAATATCATGATCTGGCCACTCTCTTAAAATCTTATCCGCCAAGGTTTCACCCATGCGTAAGCGAGACTTATACACTGAAATATTATCAATCATGGAATCTGGACGAGCAAAATAAACAAACTCAAAAATACATGGCGATAACTGTGGGTTTTCTGCACACTGTTGATAGGTTATTTCACCCTCATCAGAAATCACAACTGCTTCACCAGGTGCTAAGTCTTTTTCTAGCGTAAAGCCCAACCCTGTAATAGCCACCGACTCCGAGGCCACCATATAATCTGTTCCATTCGGTGTTTCACGTTTACCCACAACCACTGGGCGTAAGCCAAATGGATCTCTAAATGCAAATAAACCAAACCCTGAAATCATGCCTACCGCAGCATAGCCGCCCCGTACACGCTTATGCAACACTCTCACCGCATTAAACACATCCTCATGATCGACAAACAATTTCTTCTGCTGCATCAGCTCATGTGCAAATACATTTAACAATACTTCAGAATCTGAATTAGTATTGAGGTGACGTAAGTCTTGACGATAAATTTCCTGCGCCAACTTATCCGCATTGGTTAAGTTTCCGTTGTGTCCCATTGCGATACCATAGGGCGAATTCACATAGAAAGGCTGGGCTTCAGCACTCGAAGAGGAACCTGCCGTTGGATAACGAACGTGACCAATACCAATATTACCGTGCAAATCACGCATATGACGAGTACGAAAAACGTCCTTGACCAAGCCGTTGTCTTTACGCTGAAAAAAACGACCATCTTGGTTTGTCACAATCCCCGCAGCATCCTGCCCACGGTGTTGTAAAACGGTTAATGCATCATAAATTTCTTGGTTGACAGGCTGACCACTCGCCAATACGATTCCAACAATTCCGCACATGTTTATACACTCTCTATACTTAGAGAGGCCTTCATTAAATAGGCCTCATTCAATTTAACTGCACAACCTCAGACTGGGTATACAACCTTTTATCTATCTCTTGTTTTGTTTGTTCTGCTTTAGCTCTAGAAAAATAAGGTCCAACTCGAACCGAGTGCATTCCTGTTTTTTCAAATGTTTTAATGGCCACATCATACTGGCCATCTAAACGACCCAGCATGTCATTGGCGGTCTTTATCTCTTTATACGCCGCCACTCTGACAATCCACCGATTGACCATTTTTTTAGATTCAACTTGAGCGTCACTCTGTTTTAACGCAGCCGTTGTCTCGGGTTTGATCAACGGACGCTCCACAACTTTTTGAGCTGGAGCAGACTCTTCTGGTTTAAAATCAACAGGCTCACCAAACCAGATGGGAACAAATATGACCAAAAGTAATAGCCAAATAATGGCACCTGTTAATCGGTATTTACTCACCTCGTCCATTGTACCGCTCACTCTACCACTCTCACAACAAACTTAACCTTTCATCCAAACAACCATACACTTGTGAAACCGTAAAAAAAGACCCCCACACCAAAACGGGAGTATTCGAGTCTTTTTGGGCAAGCGTGACCGCCTGAGTCATTGTATTTTGAGGAAAAATATAACTTTCAGACACCCCTGCATCAATCAATAACGCTGTTAATGCCTCAATAGAGGTTGCACGAGGAATCGATAAATCAACAATTACCCATTTTTTTACAAAAGGTGCAATCATTTTAATCATTGGCAGTGCGTCTTTATCGTTCAATACCGAAAAAATAGCCGTATAGCCTCCTTCCAGCTTATTGGTAGAACTTGGCCTTAAATAGTCAGCTAGAGCCTCTGCTGATTGAGGGTTGTGTGCCACATCCACTAACCAAGACTGTCCTTGGTTCTGAAAGCTATCCAATCGTCCTGGGTGTTTTGCTTGTTGCAATCCGGTACGAATCGCATCCTTCCCTACCGGCAAGCACTCTTGCAAAGAGAGCAGTGCCACAACCCCCGCTGCGTTTTGCAGTTGAAATACACCTTTTAAACTAGGGGGGGGAAAATTTTTTAATTCTAAGCCTGCACGTTTATTAAAAACATCCGACAGCCCAATAACCGACCACAGCTCTTCAGAACAATCCAAAGCAAAGTCCTTATTTAACTGCATTAAAGGAACCGCATGTTCCTTCGCGTAAGCAAGTAAGCTTTCGGGTGGAGCATCATCCGAGCATACCGCCAAATTTCCTGTTCGCATAATACCCGCTTTTTCGGTTGCAATCACACTTCGGTCATCCCCTAACCACTCAATGTGATCAATGCCAATAGCCGTAATCAATGCGGCATCCGCATCCACTACATTGACGGCATCCAAGCGGCCGCCTAACCCCACTTCCAGCACTAATACATCCAGTACCGACTGTTTAAAGACAACCAAAGCTGCAAGCGTTGCAAATTCAAAGTAAGTTAATTTTACCCCCCCTCTTGCGGCCTCAATTTGAGCGAAAGCATCGGTAATATCCGCATCACTCACTGGCAACCCATTTATTTGAATTCGCTCATTAAAAGACTGAATATGAGGCGAAGTATACGCACCAACCTGATAACCAGCTGCCTTTAAAATTGAAACCAACATGGCCACACTGGAGCCTTTTCCGTTGGTTCCTGCCACACTAATGACAAAAGGATCGGGGTGCAGAAGCTGCATTGACTCCGCGACCAATCGAATTCGATCAAGCCCTAAATCAACCTCTTTAGGGTGCAATTGAAGTAACCAGTCAATCCAGTGTTGCAAACTGGATTGACTATTAGGGATTGTCATAATGATGGGCAATTTTTATAAAAAACATTTAACAATTCCCCAGATCCACACATAGAACATTCGCTATGCACATCAAGGGCTTGCACTCTAATTCGTATTTTTATATGGGGGCTAGGGAACTTAAAAGAAATTTACACCAACTCCGGTTCAATCACTTCTGAAAGCGTTAACGTATTTGTTCGGTGCATCAGCATACTGCAAATGGAAGACAGTTCACTTGTTAAGTTATGACGATGAATAATTTGATCAATTGCACCATGTTCCAGCAAAAACTCACTGCGCTGGAAACCTTCAGGCAAGGTTTCACGCACGGTTTGCTCAATCACACGAGGCCCAGCAAATCCAATCAGTGCCTTCGGCTCCGCCACATTCAAATCACCTAACATTGCAAAACTGGCTGAAACACCGCCCATGGTTGGATCGGTTAACACCGAAATATACGGCAAACCTTTCCCGCGCAAACGCCCTAAGACAGCACTGGTTTTGGCCATTTGCATCAACGAGAACAACGCCTCTTGCATCCGTGCGCCTCCACTGGCTGAAAAGCAAATAAACGGGCATTGACGTTCAATGGCCTCGTTCACCGCACGAACAAATTTTTCACCCACAACCGAGCCCATAGACCCACCCATGAATTTAAATTCAAACGCAGCCACCACAACCTCAAGCTCTTTAATAGTGCCCACACCTGTGATCAACGCATCTTTTTCACCCGTGGCTTTTTGCGCAGCCGAAATTCGGTCTTTATATTTTTTAATGTCCTTAAACTTAAGGACATCTACTGGCGAAATATTGGCTGAAATTTCGGTAAAACTGCCTTCATCTAAAAAAGCCGTAATACGATCACGCCCACCTAAGCGCATATGATGATCACACTTAGGGCAGACCTCTTTATTACGAGAGACCTCTGCACGATACAACGTACTTTCACACTTAGGGCATTTCGTCCACAACCCTTCAGGAACCGATCCTTTACGCTGTGCACCTTGCTTAATGCTAGGTAAAATCTTTTCAAACCAGTTCATCCTTTACTCCTGACCTTTTAATGCATCGGCTTTATCCAAAGCCGTGCGAAATTCTGTCATTTTTTTACCAATCGCCAAGTGAATATCATAACTTCCTTTCGATTGATTCGCTTCAATTAATTTAACCAAGGCTGAGCCAACAATAACGGCATCGCCTATTTTAGCCATCTCAAATGCCGTTGCTCCATCTTTAATGCCAAATCCGATACCCATTGGCATATTCAATGACTGCTGCAAACGCTTCATATTGCGAGCCACATCTTCAACATCCAACTCTTTTGAACCCGTCACCCCTTTTAAAGAGACGTAGTATACAAACCCGCTTCCCTTCTCATTGACTGCACTCAAACGGTTATCAGGCGTAGTCGGTGAAACGAGAAAAATACGATCTAAATTAGCCTGTTGCAATGCTTCTAAGTACCCTTTTGACTCTTCTGGAGGCATATCAACCGTTAAAACAGCATCCACACCCACAGAGCTGGCTGCATTAGCAAATGCTTCGTATCCCTGTGCTTCAATGGGATTAAGATAGCCCATTAAGACCACTGGAGTTTCCATATCTTGCTCACGAAACACTCGAACGTATTCTAGGACATCATCCAAGCTCACATTATGTATTAAAGCACGCTCCACGGCTTTTTGAATCACAGGCCCATCCGCCATCGGATCTGAAAACGGTACGCCTAACTCAATCACATCGGCTCCTTTTTCTACCAGCAGATGCATCAGCGCCACCGTGGCTTTAGGACTCGGATCGCCCGCTGTAATATAAGGAATCAAAGCGGTTTTTCCCACCACTTTTAAAGCCGATAATTTTGTCTGTAATCTACTCATATTTTTATCCACAAAGAGCGTTAAAACTCAATTCCTTCTATTTGCGCGATGGTATTCATGTCTTTGTCGCCACGCCCAGAAAGGTTCACCACAATCATTTTATCTTTCGATAAAGTGGGTACAAGCTTGGTAGCATAGGCTAAAGCATGACTGGACTCTAGCGCAGGAATAATACCTTCAAAACGCGTTAAATCTCGAAATCCTTGCAACGCTTCTTCATCATCGACGGCCACATAGTTCACTCGACCAATGTCTTTTAACCACGCGTGCTCAGGCCCTACTCCAGGATAATCCAGCCCAGCAGAAATCGAGTGTGTACCGAGTATTTGACCATTTTTATCTTGCATTAAATACGTTCGGTTACCATGAAATACACCGGGAGTTCCCTTACATAACGGCGCAGCATGTTGCCCTGTCTCTAAGCCAAGTCCTGCCGGCTCCACCCCGTACATTTCTACCGAATCATCTTCCAAAAACTCATGGAATAGTCCAATCGCATTGGAACCACCGCCAACACAAGCAATTAACACATCAGGTAATTTATTTTCATGTTGCAACGCTTGCTGTTTCGCTTCTCGACCAATAATGGATTGAAAATCTCGAACCATAGCAGGATAAGGGTGCGGGCCAGCAACGGTGCCAATAATATAAAAGGTATCGTCAACATTAGTCACCCAATCACGCATCGCTTCATTCAGTGCGTCTTTTAGAGTTTTTGTACCCGATTCAACGGGTATTACGGTTGCACCCAACATTCTCATGCGAGCCACATTCGGGGCTTGGCGAACCACATCATCCGCCCCCATGTACACCACGCACTCCAAGCCTAAACGTGCCGCAACCGTTGCACTGGCTACACCGTGTTGACCGGCACCGGTTTCGGCAATAATTCGTTTTTTACCCAAACGCTTGGCCAGCAAAGCTTGACCAATCGTGTTGTTCACTTTATGTGCACCAGTATGGTTCAAGTCTTCACGTTTTAAATAAATTTTCCCCCCGCCTAGGTGCTCCGACCAACGTTTTGCATAATAGAGTGGTGTAGGGCGCCCCACATAATTTTGCAAATCTTCCGCCAGCTCTTTTAAAAAAGCAGGATCGTTTTTAACCGATGCATACTCATCTTTAAGCTGCTCTAATGCCGCCATTAAGGTTTCAGGTGCAAACACACCACCATAAGGTCCAAAGTGCCCATGCTCATCTGGGTATTTAGAAAAATCCATTTTCATTCAACTTTACTCATTACTCGTTGCATAAATTGCTCAATTTTTTGGGCCGACTTAACCCCTTTAGATAACTCCACGCCACCACTCACATCCACCGCCCATGGCTGTGTTTTCTGAATCGCTTGCTGAATATTATCCGGCGTTAACCCTCCCGCTAAAATAACGGGCTTGCTGAACGCTTTAGGTACTCGATTCCAATCAAATCGCTCTCCCGTTCCGCCTGGAATGCCGGCTTTATAAGCATCCAACAACAAACCTGATGACGCATCATACTGCTTAGCCAGAGCCACCAAATCTATCCCCTCACGCATACGAACCGCCTTAATATACGGGCGTTTAAACTGCGCACAAAACTCAGGAGATTCATCACCGTGAAACTGCAAAAGATCAATCGAAACCTGCGCTAAAACGGACTGAACGTATGCCGCAGTTGGGTTCACAAACAGAGCCGTTTTAGTAACAAAAGCGGGCATTTTTTTTGCAATATTTTCCGCATCTTTAAGTGTCACGCTTCGAGGGCTAGGCTCATAAAAAACTAAGCCAATCGAATCGGCTCCGTAATAGACCGCAAGCAACGCATCTTCAACCGAAGTTAAGCCACAAATTTTGACACGAATTCGCTGGTTTTTTAATGCATCTCTCACTGCCAAAGCACCTCATCCAACGCAATTTGTGGAATATCAAATTCATCGGGATAAAATGCATTCACAAAGTACAAACCACTGGCTGGCCCTGTTGGTGCCGCTTTTGTACGATCTTGCAATGCCAGCAATTCAGCCACCCATTCCACCGGTTTTTGAGACAACCCAATCTGAAACAAGGTACCTGCAATATTTCGAACCATATGATGCAAAAAGGCATTAGCTTTAATATCAATAAAAACAAAATCACCCTTACGTTCCACTGAAATAAACTCGATGGTTCTTAATGCATTCGAAGCCTGACAACCCGACGCTCGAAACGAACTGAAATCATGGTACCCCACCAATGATTGTGCGGCCAAATTCATTTTTTCAACATCCAGCTCGGAGTACAACCAAGTAACTCGATTAGACAACACCGCGGAATTAACAGAACGGTTAAAAATAACATAACGGTATTGGCGTGCAATCGCTGAAAACCGTGCATGAAAACGATCATCCACTACTTGCGCCCAGCGCACTCGAATATCTGCAGGAAGCTTAGTATTTGCTCCCTGCAACCACGCTTTAAGCGGCCGTTCCGCAGCCAATTCAAAATGCACCACCTGTCCAATTGCGTGTACCCCCGTATCCGTACGCCCAGCACACACCAGTCCAATAGAGGTATTCGCAATACTGGATACTGCCTGTTCCAAATGTCCTTGTACCGTTGGGCAATCTAATTGGCGCTGGTAACCACAGTAATTCGATCCTAAATACTCAATGCCTAATGCTATTTTTTTCACAGGATTAAGTCTTAAAGGTAATCTTTCACTAACAGTTCTGCGATTTGCACCGTATTGGTCGCAGCACCTTTTCGAACATTATCCGCAACCACCCAAATATTAAGTCCATTATCTATTGAGATATCCTCACGAATTCGCCCCACATAAACAGGATTTGTATCCGCCGCATCCGATACCGCCGTTGGGTAACCACCGTCTACATGCTCATCCACCAACACAATCCCGTCTGCGGCTTCCATTAAGGCCTTAGCCTCAGCAGCTGTGATTTTTTTATCTGTTTCAATATGCAAGGCTTCACTGTGCCCAAAAAACACAGGAACACGTACCGCGGTAGGATTTACTAAAATAGAGTCATCACCCATAATTTTTTTAGTCTCCCAAACCATTTTCATCTCTTCTTTGGTGTAACCATTGTCCATAAATACATCAATTTGAGGAATACAGTTAAACGCGATTTGCTTAGGATAGACCTTTGTCTCAACCGACTTCATGTTCAATAAATTGGCGGTTTGCTTAGCCAACTCTTCAATCGCATCCTTACCCGTACCAGAAACAGCTTGATAGGTTGCCACATTAATACGTTTAATTCCAACCGCATCATAGATAGGCTTTAACGCCACCAACATTTGAATGGTTGAACAGTTCGGGTTGGCAATAATGCCTCGATTCTTATAACCCGCCACCGCATCTGGATTCACCTCAGGCACAACCAACGGAATATCATCGTCATATCGAAACTGAGAGGTATTATCAATCACGACACAACCGGCCTCAGCCGCTTTAGGAGCATACACTTTTGAAACACTCGCCCCTGGGGAAAACAAACCGATTTGAGCTTTTGAAAAATCAAACGTTTCTAAGTCCAATACTTCAATCCACTTACCATTAAATTGAATTTTTTTACCCGCAGAACGACTGCTGGCTAAAGGGTACAAAGTGCCAACAGGAAATTTACGCTCTTCAAGTACTTTTAAAATCGTTTCGCCCACGGCTCCCGTTGCACCGACTACGGCGATATCGTATAACTTTGTCATCTCTTACCCTTAAACTATGGTTGTTTTTTCTGTTTATTTATAACAGCTCAGGGAGCACCCTAAGCTGAGATTATCCGTTTTGGCTATTTTCTGAATCGTTACTTGTCTTTATTGTTTAATTCTTTACTATTATCAGGCTCTAATTTAAGGGATTCTATCGCTGTTTTAGCGAGCTGTTCAAAGGTATCTGGTAGACTCACAACCATACCACCTTCCGTCATTTCATGACTTTGTCCAATAAATTTACCACCTGTTTCAACCACAAATTCATTGCAAACAAGATCTCCAATCAACTTACCGGTTGATAGAACCTCAATGTTTTCACAGATCATCTTGCCTTCAAACACACCACTTAATACAACCTTTTTCGCCTTAACCAGCCCAGTGACATACCCTTCTTGACCAATCGATAAGTCGTGATCGCTATCAATCACACCATCCACTCGACCATCTACGTGTAAAGCGCCTGCTAACTTGCAGATTTCTCCTGTAACGGTACATCCCTTAGCAATAATTGTTTTTCCACCTTCTTGACGCGATTCGCGACGGCTTGACTTAAAGAACCCCATGGCACTCCTTTAATCTTTGTAAAAATCTCATCGTAATTTTCAATGGACCAATTATTAAAATACTTAGGGTTTAAGCGGCGAAATACAAACCAAACTTCATAGTGCAAATGATTGCCGGTAGAACGCCCTGTCGAGCCAATTTCACCAATCACTTCACCTTTTTGAACGTATTGACCTACTTTCACCAAACGTTTGCTTAAGTGCCCATAAACCGTTCGAAAACCATTCGAATGCGTTAGACTAATTAACTGCCCAAAACCACTGCTCTTTTTAAGGCCTGAAAAACTCACCACCCCATCTGCGGTAGCAATCACAGGATCACCCTTTTTACCACGGTAATCAATCCCAGCATGCAAGTGGCGCTTTCCAGTAAGCGGGTGCTTACGGTAACCATAGCTACTGGAAATACCCTGAAATTTTTGAACCGCATGGCCATTTGGAATCATGGACAGCATCATATCTTTACCTAAAGAGGTCAACTGAACCTGCTTAATTCGTTCCATCAAAGGCAACGGTTCAGAAGCGGCTCCGGCATCACCGACAAGTTCTTCTAACCCCTGAAGCGTTTGATCCAAGTAACTTACCTGAGAACTGGTTACTTCTAACTCCTCTCTCAACCGCGCACGCTCGATCAATAGTTTTTCATAATCGGACTGTGTCGTCTTGAGATCTTCAACAAATGCCTTAACCACCACTTCATGCTGTTGTTCAACCTGCTTGGCCTCGTAATTGAGCCACCAAATAGAAATGGCACCCAACACCCATAACGAAATAAACAGTACCAACACAATCCAAAAAAACTTGCGCATAAACTGTTTAAAAGAGTAATGACGAGCACCATGCACATCACTGATCGTAATGGTAAAATAATTTCGCATTTAACAGGCCGTAATAAGCAAAAAACTACAGAGCGGCAACAACAGCATCGCCCATCTCACGACAACCTACTTTGGTCATGCCTTCTAAGTAAATATCACCTGTACGCAACCCTTGATCCAATACCTTAGATACTGCGCTCTCAATTTTAAGCGCCAGCTCTTCGCGCCCTAACGTATAACGCAACATCATGGCCGCAGATAAAATAGTGGCCAGAGGGTTGGCTAAATCTTGCCCTGCGATGTCTGGAGCCGAACCATGACTTGGCTCATACATACCCTTATTATTTTCATCCAACGAAGCTGAAGCCAACATTCCAATAGAGCCTGTTAGCATCGAAGCTTCATCCGATAAAATATCACCAAACATATTTCCTGTAACCATCACATCAAACTGCTTTGGATTCAGAACAAGCTGCATGGCAGCATTATCTACATACATGTGTTTTACTTCGACTTCTGGATACTCTTTCGCAACGGTATCCACCACTTCACGCCAAAGTTCGGTTACTTCCAGTACATTAGCTTTATCAACCGACGTTAGTTTTTTATTTCGCTTCATCGCCGCTTTAAAAGCCACGTGCGCAATGCGTGTTATTTCAGACTCTGAATATACGTAAGTATTAAACCCTTGACGCTCACCATTTTCAAGCACTCGAATACCACGTGGTTGACCAAAATAGATCCCCCCCGTCAACTCACGAACAATTAAAATATCCAGCCCCGCAACCACTTCAGGCTTTAAGGTAGAGGCATCGGCCAACTGAGGGTATAAAAAAGCAGGTCGTAAATTTGCAAACAACTTCATCTCAGAACGTAAGCGTAACAAGCCTTTTTCGGGGCGCACTGAAATATCCAATGACTCCCACTTATAACCACCTACAGCACCCAATAAAATGGCATCGGCCGCCTGTGCTTTTGCCATTGTTTCATCCGATAAAGGAAGACCGTGTGCATCATATGCCGCACCACCAACTAAGTCCTCAGTCATCTCAATATCTAAATTATCAGAAACCTTTAATGCATTTAAGACCTTTACCGCTTCCGCTGTAATTTCAGGGCCAATGCCATCGCCAGGCAAAATCAATATGTGTTGTGTCATGCTCAAATACTCTCTCAATTTTTAATGATTCATTGTAACGACTCACTTGAATCGCGTTATCATTTTATCCTGCGTGTGAAAACAGCCAAGGTGCCTCTTTCTTACGCTGCTCTTCATACGCTTTAATGTCATCTTTATGCGCTAACGTCAACCCAATATCATCCAAACCATTTAGCAAGCAATGACGTCGAAAAGAATCAATCTCAAAGGGAATTACATCACCATTTGGCTTCACAATTTGTTGCGACTCCAAATCAACGGTTAAAGCATAGCCCTCTTGGGCAAATACCTCTTGAAACAATGCATCCACAATCGCTTCATCTAAAACCAGAGGCATAATTCCATTCTTAAAACAGTTATTAAAAAAGATATCAGCAAAACTGGGGGCAATCACCACATCAAAGCCATAATCTTTAAGCGCCCAAGGTGCATGCTCTCGACTGGAACCACAACCAAAGTTTTCACGTGCTAATAATATTTTAGCGTCTTGATAACGTGGTTGGTTTAACACAAACTCTTTTCGCAACGGGCGATTTGAGTTATCTGAGTCGGGCTGACCCACATCCTCATAACGCCATTCATCAAATAAGTTAGGACCAAACCCTGTTCGCTTAATTGATTTTAAAAACTGCTTAGGAATAATCGCATCCGTATCCACATTGGCACGATCCATCGGGGCAACAAGTGCAGTCATTTTTACAATCTTATCCATACCTATACTCTCCCTTGCCCTTACAAATAATCACGAACATCAACAAAATGACCAGCCACAGCCGCAGCTGCTGCCATCTCAGGACTGACTAAGTGCGTACGTCCGCCAGCCCCTTGACGTCCCTCAAAATTACGATTTGACGTAGATGCACAATGCTTACCCGTAGGTAGCTTATCGGCATTCATCGCCAAACACATCGAGCACCCAGGATTTCGCCACTCAAAGCCCGCTTCAATAAATATTTTATCCAAACCTTCTGCCTCGGCCTGCTGTTTTACCAAACCCGAACCAGGAACCGCTAAAGCTAACTCGACGTTATCTGAAATTTTACGACCTTTAAGAACCTCTGCGGCCGCTCTAAAATCTTCAATACGAGAATTAGTACAAGAACCAATAAATACATATTCCGCTGGAATCTCTTTAATCGGCGTATTCGCCTTAAGCCCCATATAATCCAATGCTCGCTGAATACCATCGGCTTTAACAGCATCAAGCTCTTTAGTAGGATCAGGGACCACACCATTAACATCCAACACCATTTCAGGCGAGGTTCCCCAAGAGACCTGAGGTTCAATCAAAGAACCATCTAACTCCACCACTTTATCGAAATGAGCACCCTCATCCGACTTCAAATCCATCCAAGCCACAACGGCTTTATCCCAATCATCACCCTTTGGCGCATAAGGGCGACCTTGAACATACTCAACCGTTTTTTCATCTACAGCGACTAAACCTACACGAGCACCGGCTTCAATCGCCATATTACAGACCGTCAACCGCCCTTCAATCGACATATCACAGAAGACCTGACCACCAAACTCAATCGCATGACCATTTCCACCAGCGGTACCAATTTTGCCAATAATAGCCAATACAACATCTTTAGGAGTCACCCCCTTTTGCAACTGTCCATTGACTCGAACCAGCATATTTTTCATTTTTTTCTGAATCAAACACTGCGTTGCCAGAACGTGCTCCACTTCCGAGGTACCAATACCATGCGCTAACGCACCCAGTGCACCGTGTGTGGCTGTGTGAGAATCGCCACAAACAACCGTCATACCTGGCAGTGTCGCCCCCTCTTCAGGGCCTACAACATGTACAATTCCTTGCCGAATATCACCCATCGCAAATTCAGTAATACCGAACTCTCGTGCATTCATACCAAGCGTTTCAACCTGAATACGGGATACTGGATCTTTAATGCTTGCCACACCACCAGTCAAATCTGTGGTGGGTACGTTATGATCAGGCGTAGCTAAGTTAGTATCAATACGCCACGGCTTACGACCCGCCATACGCAGCCCTTCAAACGCTTGTGGAGACGTCACTTCATGAAGCAGCTGACGATCAATATAAATCAACGCTGTTCCATCCTCTTCCTCACGCACCAAGTGCGCATCCCACAATTTATCGTATAAAGTCTTTGCTGACATCGCTGTAAATCCATTTTTCACTAATTTTAAATAGCTGGGAATTATATCACTTCACGCTCAACCCTAGAAGAGAACTTTACACAATTGAATACACACATAAAAATTCGAGTAAAATACTCCAAACTTATAATAAAAACAAAGGAAAGTGCATGAGCTACTCGGTTAAAGAAGTCTTTTACTCCCTACAAGGAGAAGGATTTTACAGCGGTCGACCTGCTATTTTTTGCCGAATGAGCAACTGCAACCTATGGACAGGCCGAGAGATTGACCGAGCCAATGCAGTCTGTCAATTTTGCGATACCGACTTTATCGGCACCGACGGTCAAAATGGTGGGCGCTTTCCAACGGCCGAGGACCTATGCCAACACCTACTCTCATTCTGGCCTCAACAGAGCACGCATAAACTCCCCCCCCCCTTTGTCGTGCTTACCGGAGGCGAACCACTTTTACAGGTGGATAATGAGCTTATTAAGCAACTGCACCACCATCAATTTGAAATTGCGATTGAAACCAATGGCACCAAGCTCGCCCCCCTGCACATCGACTGGATCTGCATGAGCCCAAAAGCCAACGCTCCTATTTTTCTCGAATCGGGTCATGAACTAAAATTGGTATACCCACAACCCGACTTAATGCCAGAACAAGTTGAGCACCTGAACTATCAATACTTCTATCTACAACCGTTGGATG
>WFQP01000001.1 GCA_015487015.1 Thiomicrorhabdus sp. | reverse complement strand
GCCAACGCCATCGACATGCCCGCTGACCAAGTGCCCGCCTAAACGATCTTGCAAGCGAAGCGCTTTTTCGAGATTGACTTCCGTCCCTACTTGCCAATCACCGGCTGTCGTGACTTTTAAGGTTTCACCAGACACATCGGCAACATAGTAATCTTGGCCGAACTTAATTGCGGTTAAACAAACGCCATTGGCAGCAATGCTGTCGCCCAACTGTACATCAGACATGTCCAGTTGACCCGTATGAATAGTGACCTTCCAATCGCCATTTTGAGCCTCTATTTTGGCAATATGCCCAACGGCGCTAATAATTCCTGTAAACATGGTCGCTTTACCTTTTGCCTTTACTTTTTGAACGACTCACTGAGTCGTTACTTTTTATTTTCGCTTTGTTGCCTTTTAAGAACCATTTTAATGTCTTCTCCAAACAGCTCAACGGATGCAATGTATAACTGAATTTTATCGGCCATACTTTGAATACCTGGCAGTACAAACATGGGGCGTGCTTGATCGCCTAATAAGCAAGGCGCCATAAACAAGTGCAGTTCATCCACGCGGTTTTCACTTATAAACGCACCGGCTAAGGTGGCACCAGCTTCAACCATTACGGAGTTCACACTCTCTTTTTGAGCCAAGTGCTGTAAAACATATTCAAGATTTAGCCCCCCCCCTTGTCCCGCTTGACTTGGTACTGACAACACGGTCACTTGATCTTGAGCACTCAAAGCCTTCACTCGATCTGGTTTTTGCTGATAAGTGTCTTGAGAAGTTACCACCAATATTCGTCCATGCTCTGTAAACAGTTTGGCCTTTAAAGGAATTTTTAACGAGGAGTCCAACACAACCCTAAGGGGAGGGGGAATACTTTCACCCTCTAAGTTCATCAGAGCCAACTCTATTTGAGGCAATCGTACCGTTAAACTTGGGTCGTCAGCCAAGACCGTACCAATACCGGTAATAATCGCACCGCTGGCGGCTCGTAATTTATGCACTTCAAGACGAGATTCACGGCCCGTAATCCATTGGCTTTCACCGTTTGCTAGAGCGGTACATCCATCCAAACTGCTGGCCATTTTTAAGACAACATAGGGCATGCCCTGTTCCATTCGGCGCACAAACCCTCTATTTAATGCCTCAGCCTCTGCGCCAAGCAATCCTATTACCACTTCAATACCCGCTTGCTCTAACCGCTGAACCCCCTCCCCAGAAACCAGAGGGTTGGGATCAAGCATAGCAATATACACTTTTTTTACCCCCCCCTCAATTAAACCATCGGCACACGGTGCAGTTCGCCCAAAGTGTGAGCAAGGCTCTAATGTCACGTAAGCGATTGCCCCTTGTGCATTGTGCTGAGCCTGAGCCAGTGCATGGCGTTCAGCATGCGGTTCACCAGCCCGCTGATGCCACCCTGTACCCACCACTTGATTCTCTTTGACCAATACACAACCCACCGCGGGGTTAGGACGTGTTGAATAATGCCCTTTTTGAGCTAAGTCTAACGCTTGCTGCATGTAGGCGTAATCAACGCTTGAGAAGTGACTCACTCAACCTTACCCATTGTATTCACTCTTAGAGGCGGTGGCTTTTACCAGCTTTTCAATCTCTTCACGAAACGCGTTCACATCCTGAAACGAGCGATACACCGAGGCAAATCGAACATAAGCCACTTGATCTAAATCGCGCAGTGCCTCCATCACCCACTCACCTAATGTTTGAGAGGGAATTTCACGCACCCCTTCGCTCATCAAGCGTTTGGTAATTTGGCTGGCGACACGATCAATTTCAGCACTTTCAACAGGACGTTTTTCTAACGCCTTAATCAGTCCTTTACGAATTTTTTGCTCGTCAAACTTTTCACGATTCCCATCACTCTTAACCACTCTAGGCAACGAGAGTTCAGCCGTTTCATAGGTGGTATAACGCTCTCCACACCCCATGCACTCCCTTCTACGCCTAACTTGAGCGCCTTCAGTTGCCAAACGAGAATCAACCACCTTGGTTTCAGGTGCATTACAAAATGGACAATGCATTTTTTTCTCCCCCCCTATCAAATAATTCAACAGGCTTTAAATACACAAAAACCACCCTTACTTGGGTGGTTTTTAAAAAGGCTTAAATCAATACTGTTTTAAAACACTTTAAAAAGCGCCTTCTACAACAGTATTCACTCAACATTGTGACTATCGATAAACAGGATTATCCGCACACAACTTGGTCACTTTTTGACAAACATCGGCGACGACTTGCGCATCCCATGTTGCGTTTTCTTGATCACAAGCATCAATGACATCACACATCCAAGACGCTAAGTTGGTGCAATCTTCTACTGTAAAACCACGTGAGGTGGCCGCAGCCGTTCCTACACGAATACCACTGGTTACAAACGGAGACATTGGGTCATTTGGCACTGCATTTTTGTTAATGGTAATGTGTGCGGCATCCAGTGCGGCATCCACCAATTTACCAGTTAAGCCTTTTTTAATTAAGCTTACCAAAAACAGGTGGTTTTCAGTTCCACCAGAAACAACATCACAGCCACGCGCCATAAAGACTTCCGCCATTGCTTTAGCATTTTTAATCACGTTTTGGCAATAGGCTTTCCACTCAGGTTCCAAACACTCTTTAAACGAAACGGCTTTCGCCGCCATCACATGAACCAATGGCCCACCTTGTCCACCGGGGAAAATGGCTGAATTTAATTTTTTCTCAAGGTCAGGATTGGATTTTGATAAAATCAAACCACCACGCGGACCACGCAAGGTTTTATGCGTAGTGGTTGTCACAACGTGTGCATGCTCAATAGGGTTAGGGTACTCTCCCCCTGCTATCAAACCGGCTACGTGTGCCATATCTACAAATAAGTAAGCACCAATTGAGTCGGCAATTTCACGAAAACGCGCCCAATCAATTACTTGCGAGTACGCTGAAAAGCCCGCTACAATCATTTTAGGCTGATGTTCATTGGCTAACGCTTGCACTTCATCGTAGTCAATTTGACCCGAAACTGGGTCAATACCATACTGAACCGCATTGTAGATTTTACCTGAAAAGCTCACATGAGAACCGTGAGTTAAATGCCCTCCGTGTGCCAAGCTCATTCCTAAAATGGTATCGCCTGGCTTAACCAACGCCATATAAACCGCCGCATTAGCTTGAGAGCCTGAATGCGGTTGTACATTGGCATAGTCCGCACCAAATAACTCTTTTGCACGATCAATCGCTGCTTGCTCGACCACATCGGCAAACTCACAGCCACCGTAGTAGCGTTTACCCGGATAACCTTCTGCATATTTATTGGTAAAATAAGAGCCTTGTGCTTCCATGACACGAGGGCTGGTGTAGTTTTCAGATGCAATCAACTCAATGTGAGTTTCTTGACGCACTTCTTCATTTTTTATCGCATCTGCAATCAGGTCATCATAACCAGCAATCGTCATAGACTTTGTGAACATGTTTCAGGCTCTCCGTTTCAAAAATAGGGTCGAATTTAAAAAAAGCAATTTTACCCGTTTTTAGCCTAAATAACCAATTTAAACACACCCTTAAAACTGAATATTTCTCATCTTATCTCAAACCTTTTTCATACAAAAAAGCGTAACTACTTAGCTTAACCCTTTAACTGTTCACTGTTTTTAGGTAAAGTGACCCACATTAAAAAAATTAAATATATCAGGAAAATTACATGGCTCAGTTTGTTTACACCATGAACCGCGTTGGAAAAGTGGTTCCCCCTAATCGTCAAATTTTAAAAGACATCTCACTCTCATTCTTTCCTGGCGCAAAAATTGGCGTTTTAGGGTTAAACGGATCAGGTAAGTCCACGCTGCTCAAAATTATGGCGGGCATTGATACCGATATTATTGGCGAAGCACGCCCACAACCAGGGCTTAAAATTGGCTATTTAGCGCAAGAACCGCAATTGGACGAAACCAAAGACGTGCGTGGCAACATTGAAGAAGCGGTTGCCGAAGTCACTAATGCACTCGCAGAACTGGATGCGGTGTACGCGGCCTATGCCGAACCCGATGCCGATTTTGATGCGCTGGCCAAAAAACAGGCCGAGATTGAAGACATCATTCAAGCCAAAGACGG